>NZ_CP027228.1:1210554-1513192 GCF_002998925.1 Mogibacterium diversum
GTCTGTCATCCCAGCGAGAAGGCTTAGTGGCACCTGTCCATCACCAGAAAGTTCAAAGCTCTGACTCAGTTCAGTGAGCGCATCGTAATAGCGCTTTGCCACTTCTAGATTGAGGTTTACATCTGTTTCACTCTTGCCAAAATTATCTATGGACACACCGATTTCAATTTTCCCACGCCTCATTACTTCCTTTGCTGCCGCTTTTATTTTCTCTTCTGCAAAAGAGTATTTTCTAGGCATCTTTACGGTTATATCACAGTATCTGTGATTTACAGCTTTAACCTCTACAGTTATACTTCTCTGGTTATCACTATATATGCCTCTACCGTAGCCTGTCATGCTTCTTACCATGTGTCCACCTCCTTGTGTTTAACCAATTTATTATATCCTTTACGCACTTTAAAGTAAACAATAGCAATTCAGTTGCTCATGTCACAAGATCAGGGATTGTGTTAAAAAACATTTAACCACTGCCCTATCTTTAATATGAAAACAGCATCAACTTCTCTGCACTCAAAGTCTACGTAGCTTGAAAAATGCGAACCTCCGTGATATGCTATTTAGCATCGTGTCGGCATCAGGGCTGATTATTCTGATGCCAGAAAGGAATACGAATTGGCATTTGACGGCATCATCACATCTGCGATAGCCACCGAGCTATCGAGCACCATCACGCTCGGTAAGATTGAGAAAATATACCAGCCAACTGGCGAAGATTTATTAATACAGATTCATACAAGAGAAGGCAATGTAAAGCTCCTCGCATCTTGCGGCAGCCAGTCGGCGCGCATATGCCTCACTGAGGACAAGTATAGCAACCCGATGCAGCCTCCTAACTTTTGCATGTTAATGCGAAAGCACATTCAAGGTGGGCGCATAACAGCGATTAGGCAGCAAGATTCTGAACGAATCATAGAGATAGACATCGAAGCTCAGACAGAGCTCGGTTTCACCACATCCAAGAGACTCATAGTTGAGATTATGGGCAAGCACAGCAACATAATTCTCATCGATATCGAATCCGGCAAAATCATAGATTCTATCAAGAGGATTTCCATAGATGTAAATAGATATAGGCAGCTGCTTCCAGGCGTTATATACGTGTATCCGCCTAAGCAAGACAAGACGCCATTTAAATCAGCATCAACAAAAGACTTTGTCAACAGCGAAGGTGTGTTTCTTAGTGAAAAGCTAATCATGAACCGCATATCGGGAATTTCTCCAGCCATCGCTAGAGAGCTCCTTTCTTCTAAAGAGCCTGCAGCTCGTCTAGCTGAGATTGTTGAATCTGCGGAGACTGGTTTATTTACACCTACTATCTATTTTGACGAGGATGATACACCTCGCGAATTTCACATAACGGATTTGTCGGAATATTGCGGGCTTAGGCAAAAGACATTTGACAGCCTAAGTAGCTGCATTGAATTTTACTATCAACACCGCGCAAGCACTAATATAATCAAGCAGAAATCAGTACCTTTACACAAGATTGTGAAATCGGCGCTGGACAAGGCATTACTCAAGAAAAAAAGACTATCCGAGGACCTGCTGAAGGCCGAGAATTCGGATAAGTATCGACTGTACGGCGAGCTCCTGACAGCTAACATCCATCTGATTCAGGCTGGCGCCCGCTCTGTAGAGGTTGTAAATTACTACGATGGTTCTAATATAACTATTCCGCTTTCAGAGAAACTTTCTGGAGCTAAGAATGCACAGCAATACTTCAAGAAGTATTCGAAGGCTAGAACAGCCATCAAGGAGAAGGCGGTTCAGCTTGAAGAGGTCGAGGCTGACATAACATATCTTGATAGCGTAATGCAGAGCCTTGAGGCAGCGAGCACTGAAGGCGAGCTTGATCAGATTAAAGAAGAATTAGTAGAGACTGGTTACATCAGGTATCGAAGTAAGCCGGGGCATAAACGAAATAAACAAAAGCAGGCACCACTCGAATATAGACTGTCTGATGGACACCATGCATTCGTCGGTAGAAACAACAAGGAAAACGACCAGCTGACCACCAAAACCGCTAGTCGTACCGATATATGGTTTCATACCAAAGAAATTCCTGGTTCGCACGTAATTCTCGTAACTGAGTCAGGTGAGTCAATTCAGGATATTACAGCCGAGACCATATACGAGGCTGCTTCCATAGCTGCCTATCACAGCAAGGGTAAGGATAGCGATAACGTACCGGTCGACTACACGCTAGTAAAGTATGTCAAGAAGCCAAGCGGCGCAAAGCCAGGAATGGTGATTTTCACGCATAATTCTACGGTTTATGTCACGCCGAAGCTGCCTGGTAGTGCCAAGGACTAGCTTTTCATATCTAAATTTTTTCAATACAGAAAATAAAAAATGCATTATCATCCTGATAATGCATTACAAACCAAAAACCGAAAAGGAGCTAAGCACTTCATCACAGTGATAGCTCCCTTTTGTTTATTATTTTTCTTTGTAGCAGATAACATATGCCTTTATGAAGTCGCTTCCTTCAACAATGCTTAGAGGAACACTTGCTACAGCTTCATCTGTATCGCCGTTATAGTACTGCTCCCTCTCTTCAGGAGAATACATATACATAGCTGCCGAATAAGTGCAGCCTCCCTCTAAATCAAGTTCAAACTCAACATCATCTGACTTAACATTTATAGTTTTGTTTAATCTATTATCTGTAGTCTGATATATACCGGAGATTGTGTACCTTCCTGGCTCAAGTGCAACCACTTTTTCAAGATACTCTCCTGTTATAGGATTATAAGTGGAAATATCCTGTCCATTGATTCTAATCTTCTTGCAGTGCAGATGAACTATAGCCTTATTGCTATTTTCGCTTACAAAACTTGCATTGTTCTTCTTTTTCTTGCTGTAAAAAGCCATAAATGCAGCAAATAGCACTACCCACAGACCTATAAATACTCCAATAATTAACATAGTCGCCTCCTATAATTACTGTTAAAAAACTACTTTTCTATTTTATCAAAAAAATAGAATAATAAAATCTTTTTTAAATATCTTTAAGCTTTAATTGGTGTTATTTCATATTTTTCACTGGACTGAGATTTTGAATTAAATACTTTCTTGGATTTATCTCTTTCTCTTCGGGTTTTAAAAGCATGAAAAAATGCCGCTAATTATCGCGGCATTTGGAAAGATTAATTGAATGGCGGAATTCCTTTCATGAGATTTTTAACCTAGGAGTGCTCTTATAAACCAAATCTGCTTATTGTAATAATTCACCTGATCTTCGAACATAGTTACCCCAGAGAACCAGCCTTCATTGTCACAAGCATTCCTAAGCCCTGTTGCTTGCTTACGGAGTTCTTCAAGGTCTTCCTTTACGATTCCGAGAGATTCTTTTATTTCAAATTTCTTGGCATCAATTTCCTTAATCGATGCATTTTTAAGGTAATCAGACATCTTTACATCTGGAGATGCCGAGTAAATTTTTAGATGCTCAGCAACGGCATCGTAGTATTCAAATATCTCATCATAGAGGCTTTCAGTGAACTCATGTACTGCTACAAACTGCGACCCTTCCACATTCCAATGAATGTTATGAAGTTTAAATATCATAACACCTAGATTAGCAATGTAATTATTAAAATCTCTTTCTAACATTTTGAACCCCCTTTATATTTAAACCCTTTTAGTTAGATGCATCTAACTATTCTTCGATGTCATCATATCATAAGGTGTTCTTTTTAGCAATAGCTATAAAGTGATTAAGCTGCCATGCTTAATCACTTATAGTTTTTCTTTTATTTATATCACTAGTAGCTTTGATAGCATTATTATGTTTCTTACTAGAACCCCTACGACTCCTTGATTGTTGCCTTCTAATGCCCCTTGCTTCCTTCTCCTTGCGGCGCTTAGTCTTCTCCTTCATGACAGAAAAGCCGAATCTCCCCATATCCTGATCATCAAGTCCATAGTAGCCGCCATGGTTGAAAGCGATAAGATTCATGCGTCCGAAGTCATAGCTACCGTTCTCATCCACAAATTCAGCACTTATATGCGCGTCCACGACTTCAGCTATGAACATGTCGTGAGTGGGGTACTCTCTAACTTCTAGAACCTTGCACTCAAGGTTGATTGGTGATTCTGCGATCATCGGAGTATCATTGGTCACTCCAGGGATCAAGGTAAGACCGAGTTCGCCTGCCTTGTCGATATTACGTCCAGATCTCACCCCAGCAAAATCAGTTGCTCTTGCGAGCTTCTCAGTGGTAAGGTTTATTACAAACTCTCCATTTTCTGAAATCATCGCATAACTGTACCTTGATTTTCTTACAGAAATGTACAGAATCGCAGGGTCAGAATTGATAATTCCAGTCCAAGCAATCGTGATGATATTATTCTTCTCTACATTACCAGCAGTCACCATAACAGCTGGTAACGGATAAAGCAGGGTTCCTGGCTTTATCTTGATTTTCTCGTTATTGCTCATTTGTTCTCCGTATCATCTAGTTTATCAAGCACTTCTTGAAAATACTCAGGTATCTCACTAGAAAACTCCATATACTCTCCAGTCCTAGGGTGTATGAACCCAAGCAGTCTAGCGTGAAGAAGCTGCCCATTCAGTCCAAATGGCTGTTTCTTTGGTCCATATAGTGGATCCCCAACAAGCGGGTGCTTGATAGAAGCCATATGAACTCTAATCTGGTGTGTGCGCCCTGTCTCAAGCCGTGCAGCTACAAGAGTGTATTTACCGTAACGCTTCAGTACTCTAATATGCGTGACCGCATCTCTTGAGCCTATTCCATTGACAGCCTTTCTGAGTCTATTGATATCATCACGACCGATTGGTGCATCTATGGTCAGCTTATCCTTCTTGATATTATCAAATACTAACGCTATGTATTCTCTAGTAACTGAATGCTCCTTGAGCTGCGCGGCAAGCGACTCATGGGCACTGTCATTCTTGGCTATCATAAGAAGCCCGCTCGTATCCTTATCGATTCTGTGGACGATTCCTGGTCTTATTGCTCCATTAATGGACGAGAGCGAATCTCCACAGTGATACATTATAGCATTGACGAGCGTGCCACTGGGATTTCCGATAGCCGGATGCACAACCATGCCGCGTGGCTTTTCAACCACTATTACATCCTCATCTTCATAAATTATATCTATTGGAATATCTTCAGGGGCAGCGTCTATAGGCTTCGCCTCTGGAATGGATATCATGATGGTTTCGCCCGCCTTGATTTTGTACTTCTTGGCAACTTTCCTTCCAGAGACGCTGACCAGACCGTCCTCGATGAGGTTCTGAGCGTAGCTCCTCGAGAGGTCGGTCGCTTCGCCTATATAGGCATCAAGTCTCTTACCCTTGTCGGCTTCTGACGGGGTAAGAGTCTTGACCTCTGCAGTTCGCACCTCTGGAATTTCACCAGCTTGCGCTCCGAAACCTTCACCAATATCGTCATCGCTTTCGATATCACCATCTTCGGTATAATCCATCTCAGCTTGAGTAAAAGCTTCGGCTTTATCCTCTTTATCTATAAATTTTTCTAGCTTATCTTCTCTAGCACGCAGCATATTATCTGGTGTGTCCTGTCTTGGCTTAAGCATCTTTTCTGTCTCCAATTATTACCCACAGTATCAAAACTGCACATCCAACCGTCACGCAGATATCAGCAACATTAAACACAGGGAAGCTTCCCACTGAAATCATATCCGTCACAAAACCCATGACAGTTCTATCAATGAGATTCCCAATACCTCCAGACATTATCAGAAGCACACCAAGCTCTGCGAGCTTCTCTTTTTTCTTTCGCAGGTGCAATAAGAATAGCACCCCTGCTATCATTGTTATTACAGGCAAAATTACTGTGATAAGCTGCGAGTTCTGGAATAAGCTAAAAGCAGCTCCCCGATTCTGGACGTATGTAAAGTCTAATACGCCACGGAAAACGGGGAGCGTTTCTCCAATCTCCATGCGGCTTCTCACAGCGAATTTAGTAATCTGATCTATAATCAGCAGCCCACTCGCTATAATTACCAGCATCATGAATCTTCTCTATTCTACTTAAGGATAATAGTGTCGTCAATTGAACCCTGCTCTTTAGCGAGGTTCTTGAGGCTCTCACTGAGATCTGAAACTGTAGCCTTTTCAGTCTTCTCCTCAGCCTTCTCCTCTTTCTTCTTGATAACGAGAGTATCCTGAGTAACTGCAGCCTCGTCTCCGCCAAATGGAGTCTTGAGCTCCTTATCAATATCAGGAATGTCGCTTCTATCTAGGTCAGGAAGAAGACCATACTCGTCGTTGTCAAGCTTCTCCATCTCTAGCTTAAGCATAGCTCTGTAATTTCCTCTAAGTCTCTCGACCTTCTGCTTGAGTACGAGGTGCTCGTCGTTGAGCTTCTTAACAGTAGTCTTCGCTTCTAGAAGCATACTCTCAGCCTCTAGCTCGGCATCTCTCATCATGAGCTCAGCTCTTCTCTCAGCACTTGCAGAGATATCTGCCATAAGTCTCTTAGCTGTCTCTAGAGTATCGAGCATTGCTGTATCAGACTTCTGCGACTCCTCAAGCTGTTTCTCGAGAAACTTAATCTTATGAGCCATATTTCTATTGTCGTTAAGAACCTTCTCGTAGTCGACAATGATAAGATCTAGAAATTCGTCAACCTCTCTTGAGTTATATCCTTTTTTGTCACGAGTAAAATCTTTCTTATCGATATCTATTGGCATTATCATAGTATCGGTACCTTCCCTTCTATTTCTCTCTTAATCAAATATGATTATGGCTTTCGCCTAAAAAACATTCGTTATCAGCCTTGTAGCTAGCACCTGGAAAACTCTGATTAGCAAAAATGCAATCATCGGTGCCCAGTCTAGTCCCATCTGCGCGTGGCCATTCTTATATAAGATCTTTCTAATCGGATCGACAAGCGGACTTGTAAGCTGGGTTCCCATCTGATATAAGCCTCTCATGAACTCACTAGTTCCTGCAAACCAGCTTAATACCGCCGTCACTACAAGCATCATCTGTAGTATTGAGCAAAACCACGTGATGGCCCTTATCAGAACTAAATCCATCAACTACCTCCAAGGGCTGCTTTTCTCACCAAGCTGTCCGCCTTCAGCGCTCTCGCGATTAACCTTAGCTGCTATATCAACATTAGCAGGTGCAAATATAAATATGTTAGATGTCACTCTCTGAACATTTCCATTGAGTGCGTATGTTGCACCACTAAGGAAATCAAACATCTTGCGAGCTAGCTCAGTCTCAACATGTTCCAGGTTAATAATCACAGGCTTTCTCGACTTAAGATTATCCACGAGCTTGGTACACTCGTCGAAGTTCTTAGGCTCGATTACGAGCATCTTGAAAGGACCAGAACCATTCATCGAATAAGCTTTATTCTGTGGTCCCTTTGAGATTAGTGGCTCAATCTTATCATAAGCCGCATCTGACTTGTGAATACCGGTCTCTGGACGAGATTGGCTCATTGGAGCGACTGGCTTCTCGTCACCTCTCATCTTGTCCATTTCTTCAGCGATTTCATCTTCTGAAACTTCGATTTCGTCCTCTGACTCCATTCCGATTGCCGCTTTAAGAGCATCCTTAAAACCCATGACTCTTTCCTCCATTTACGTCAATTTAATATCCATACTATTATATGCTTAATTTTCATCGTTCAATGAAAATTGCGTGAGATTTTCTCACCTATATCATCTTATTTTACCACATTAACGGTAATCGCGCTGTCCAAAAATTGAACTTCCTACTCTTACAATAGTAGAGCCTTCCTCAATTGCGATTTCAAAGTCTGCCGACATTCCCATCGACAGTGTGTCGATATCTGCTCTTTCCTTCGGAAGATCTAGTTCCTTGATTTCCTCAAAAATCCCTTTTGTCTCCCTAAAGTATTTACGAGAATCCTCTGGGGCATCTGCCCTAGGTGGAATGCACATAATACCGCGAACTCGCACAGACTCGCATTCAGACACAATAGCCTCTATAAGCTCCTGGACTTCTCCTTTGGAGATTCCTGTTTTAGATTCCTCTTCAGCAAGATTAATCTCAATCAGAACATCCATTACAATTCCTGCTGCACTTGCTCTCTTGTTGATTTCTCTTGCAAGCTTCAGAGAGTCAACAGAATGAATCATGGTCACCTTGTCTATTATCTGTCTAACCTTATTAGTCTGTAGATGACCAATGAGATGCCACCTCTCCGGATGGATCTCATCATATTTGCTCAGTAATTCCTGAACCTTATTCTCACCAAAGTCAGTAGCTCCAGCATCGATTGCTTCCCTGAGTTCATCTGGCTCATGTTTCTTCGTTACAGCCATGAGCATTACATCCTCCGGATTACGCCCCGAGCGCTTTGCAGCCGCATCCTTACGTTTCAATATTTCTAAGTAATTGTCCCGAATACTCATTATTTGCTAACATCCTTTGCATTTTTTATATCACGTCTGCTCGGCGATTTAACAACTTCATCATAAGTGCTAATCGTCTTGACATAATTGCCTTTGCTATCCATGAAGATATCTTCGTATACGGCAGCTTTTTCACCATTATCAGCTTTGACACTGATTGCCTTGAACCTCAGCCTGCCGATTTTATCCTTGGTGATAACACCTTTTCTGCCATCTTTCTTGACAATGCTCTTAGTCAAAATCACGACGCCGTCTGAACTTGCTGCCGTAACATTAGCTTTCTCAAATCTACCTGTAGTAAAACCGTCAAAATACTGTCTGCATCTAAGGATTATGCGTGTACTCTTCCCTTTTCCTTTGTGAAGACCAACGACAACAGCATTCATATTCTTATTAGCAATGGAAATCTTAACATTTTGTCCTTTAGCGTAGTGCTTGGACGTCTCTGAATCCGCATAAAAAATATACCACCAGCTACCATTTTCGATTACCTTGAAAACAGGATCACCCTTAGCTACTTTTCCGTCAGGTAGCTCATCAATTTTTGACTTTCCCAGCTTTTCAAATTCGCTCTCTGACATGTTAAAAATATTATCTGAGTTCAGGTATTCAAGTCCGTCCAGCTTATATGTGATATACCCTGGATGTTCGGTATTTCCACTATCAGTGCTTATAGCCGCATCTTCTTTCTTCATCTTCTTCAGAAGGGAATCATACTTATCGCTAGAACTACTAGCTCCTTCTCCAGAAATCTTGACAACTTTAGAGTTTCCCTTTACCAGCTCACCTTCAGTAACTGTACGCTTAACAGTCCCTGCTTTTCCAGCTGTGTAAACAGTCTCATTTCTCACTATGTAGCCTTCTGTCTCGTCTTTAACTTCAACGTTTCCGTACTTAGCTACATAAGATCTATCAAAAAGACCTGCAACCGAAGGCAGCACATATACGATTACCAAAACGGTAATCAATACAATCACATATATCGCTCCCCAGAACATAGTCTTTTTTTTCTTCATCATTCACACCTCTACAGAATGATTTTACACGAAACAGCGTGCTATAACAATGCTTTATCAGCAGCTAATACCTAATCACCGACTCGATTAAGAGTCGTTCTTTCTTAGAGTAAGCCTTTTCATCCGCTCTAAATTTCTCAACGAATTCCTGCCACATATCAGGTCTTCTTTCTTTCGTCAATCTCATGGCTTGTTCAAATCTCCAGAGATCGATTTTCTTGTGGTCGCCGCTGAGCAGAACCTCTGGGACTTCACCCTCTTCCATGGTCCTAGGCCTTGTGTACTGAGGGTATTCCAGGAGTCCTGAATATATTGATTCCTCTAGCACTGACTCATCTGATGCCAGCACGCCAGGAATAAATCTGGCAACCGCATCGACTAGCACCATCGCGGGCAGCTCTCCGCCCGTCAGCACATAGTCACCAATCGAAATCTCCTCGGCGGAGAGCTCGGTGAGGGCTCGCTCATCAACACCCTCATAGTGCCCGCATAGGATTGTGAGCTCGCCCTCACCAGCAAGCTCTTCAGCAGTCTCCTGAGAGAGCTTGCGCCCGCGAGGCGACATGTAGATAGTTCTGCCTGCGAACTCATTCTGCCTATAACAAGAAATAATAGGCTGAACCTGCATAAGCATGCCTGCGCCGCCTCCAAAAGGCGTGTCGTCGACGCGGCAGTGCTTATCTTCAGTATAATCCCTTATATTAACAATATTTAACTCGATAATTCCATTATCGGCAGCTCTTCCAATCATGCTTGACCTAATCGGTTCAAACATCTCTGGAAAGAGGGTCATAATATTAATTTTCATCTACTGCATTCTCTATCTATTATTAAATTAACCCTGGAATAAGCGTGATATCAATAGTGCCATCTTCCAGCGAAACTTCCTTTATAAAAGCATCAACGTATGGAATTAACACCTTTCTGCTATCCTCAGCTAGAACCACCTCTAGTAATGTCTGAGATGGATTATCAATCATATCATTTACATCCCCGATGATTTCCCCACTCTCAGAATCGCGAGCACGTAGCCCGATTAAATCACGGTAATAGTAGTGTCCTGGCTCAAGTTCAGCAAGTTCACTTTCTGGTATGTAAAGTTCTGCACCTGTTAACTTTTCAGCTGCAGTCCTATCTGCAACATTATAGAACTTCACTACAGGCCTTCCCTTTTGGTACCTTATACTCTTAACCTCGAGCTCTATTGACCCATCTACTCCATAAACTGCATTATCTCCTCCAAGCTCTCTGTATTTCTTGCCATCTACAAGCAGAACCGCCCCTTCATAGAGATTTTCGGATTCCTCCGCATAGAGACGCACCTTGGTCTCCCCCTTTAGACCAACTGCAGCTCCCACTTTTCCAACACTAACCATTGTATTGTCTTTTGCTAGTGACATATTCTCCTCCTTGGATGCACTCACACCCTCTATCCACACTAAAAATCCATTTTCTCATTATAGAAAATAAGCATGCGTGAGCCACGCATGCCTTGATAATGATAATTGCCCGAGTCGCGCTATTCTTCAACGATATCAACAGTGACTCTCTTATTCTCTTTGATTGCGGCTGCCTTCACAACAGTTCTAATTGCTTTGGCAATGCGTCCCTGTTTGCCTATGATCTTACCCATGTCTTCTTTTGCAACGCTGAGTTTAATCACTATCTCGTTGCCGTTCACTTCTTCAGTCACGACAACATCGGCAGGCCTTGATACTAGTGCTTTGGCAATTGATTCAACTAAGCCGGCCATTATCTCTTCCTTCCTACTTCAAGCAACCCGACTTCTTGAGCAGCGCTCTTACAGTGTCGGTAGGCTGTGCTCCGTTAGCAAGCCACTTCTGTGCAGCCTCATTATCGATATTGATCTCTGCTGGATCCTTAAGAGGATTGTATGTACCAATCTCCTCGATAAATCTTCCGTTTCTTGGAGTTCTTGAATCTGCAACTACTACTCTGTAGAAAGGCTTCTTGTGAGCTCCCATTCTCTTTAATCTAATCTTAACCATTTGTTCCTCCTGATTATCTTAAAAATATAATATTTATGCTTAACAAATAAATTTGTTATAAGCTAACCCATTAGTCCTCTAAAAAGTTTATTCTTCTTAAGTGCCGCCGGATTATTAAACTTCTTCATCATCGACTTCATCTCATCAAACTGCTTGATAAGTTGGTTGATGCTTTGCACCGTCTGGCCGCTTCCAGCCGCGATACGTTTTCTCCTACTTGCGTTTAAAATATTTGGATTCTCACGCTCTGCATTGGTCATCGATTGGATAATCGCCTTCATTCTATCGAGGTCTTTCTTACCCTTCTCGAAATCAATCTGTTTCTTATCAGCTGCTGAGATTCCTGGAATCATATCAATAAGCTTCGCAATTCCGCCCATCTTGCTGATCTGTCCCATCTGCTCCAGGAAATCATTGAGGTCGAATTGATTCTTCCTAAACTTCGCTTCCATTCTTGCAGCTTCTTCTTCGGTATAAGCATTTTCAGCCTGTTCGATGAGGCTCATGACATCGCCCATTCCGAGAATTCTCGAAGCTATCCTGTCTGGGTGGAATGGTTCGAGAGCATTATACTTCTCACCAGTACCCATGAACTTAATTGGCTTGCCGGTCACCATCTTTGTTGATAGTGCCGCACCTCCGCGAGAATCTCCATCCATCTTGGTCATGATTATTCCATCTATGCCGAGCTTCTCGTTGAATCCCTCTGCGATGTTAACCGCATCCTGACCTGTGAGTGCGTCAACTGCAAGTAGAATCTCGTGAGGTCTAATGCCCTTCTTCAGCTGAACCAACTCATCCATCAGTGCTTCATCTATCTGCAGACGTCCTGCTGTATCGACAATCAGAACGTTACAGCCCTTACGCTGAGCTTCTTCTAAAGCAGCCTTAGCGATAACTAGCGGCTCGTTCGACTCCCTCATGGTAAACACTGGAGTATTTACAGCCTTACCAACTACCTCTAGCTGATCTATAGCCGCCGGTCTATACACGTCACATGCACATAGCATCGGCTTCTTGCCATTCTGCTTTAGCCAAGCAGCCAGCTTTCCGCAGGTTGTTGTCTTACCAGTACCCTGGAGACCAACCATCATATACACAGTAAATCCACTTGGCGAATATGTGAGCTTGCTGTTCGCTCCACCCATCATGTCCACGAGTTCTTCCTTCACGATCTTGAGCACTTGCTGCCCTGGAGTCAAACTCTTGAGCACATCTGCACCCATCGCCTTCTCCTTGATAGTAGCAACAAATTGCTTTACGACCTTGAAGTTAACATCGGCCTCGAGCAGAGCCAGCTTGACCTCGCGCATAGCTGCATCGATGTCCTTCTCGCTTACAACGCCTTTGCCTCGTAGATTTCGAAATGTTTCTTGTAATTTTTCCGATAAACCTTCGAATGCCATATCTTATCTTATCTCTCCATATATGAAGGCTCTTATAGACCAAGAGCCTTGTGCATAAATTCATTCATCTTTGAAAGTGCTCCGCGAAGCTCCTCTGCATCATCCACCGAACTCATGCTTTCCAGCAGGTTATCAGCTTCAAAGATCAGAGCATTATTAGCCTTCCACTCCGCAACGAGCCCTAGCGCAGCTTCGTACTTCTCAAGGCTACTCTCTGCTTTCTTGAGCGCGTAGTGAACTCCTTGCCTACTGAGCCCGAGTTCTTCTGCGATCTCTGTCAGCGACAGATTATCCTCATGATAGAGATCCATAATCTCACGCTTGTTCTCATCTAGAAGATTGCCATAAAAGTCGTACATCAAGCTCGCATATTCAACATTGCTTATATTTTCTTTCATACTGTATGAATATAACACAAGCGAAAAGCGCTGTCAAGCATTTCTCTTGACAGCAACCTATCTCTTTTTATCTATCTACTTTCTTCTGTTCCTATTTACGAAACTCTCACATCATATGCCGAGCGCACTTCTCTATGAGCTCTCAGCGCTTCGAGATCTTCTGCAGAATACTCTACCGCAACATCTAGATGTTTACCAAACTGCTCTCCGTACTTTCTCTTGTTTAGTGCAAAGAATATTGCTCCCATCAGGGCCCATCCGCCGGCCATCAGCCACTCCTGTACCTTAAGCGTACTTCCCGATCCTGGAATCAGGTACATCGAGACCATTCCTCCAGATAGGATAGTCGCCATAATACCTACAAACTTATAGTGCTTTACTCGGTAAGGTCTTGGCATATCTGGCGCTTTCCGTCTTAGTATTAGGAAAGAAATTGACACCATGCAGTAAGCTAGACAGCATCCGAGATTGCCTGCATCACATATCCACACGAGCATCTGTCTACCCGCAAGAGGAGCGAGCATCGATATAACTCCGATTAATAGCAGTGCATTTACAGGTGTCTTATACTTATGATGCAGCTTTGCGAACAACTTTGGTATCATGTTCGAATCAGCCATCGAGTACATCGCACGGCTTCCACCGATCATAAACGAGTTCCAGCTAGTTACGATTCCGCACAGACCACCGATGATAACTACATCCGCCATCTTCTTCGTTCCATAAGCTTTTGCCATGGCATCAGCCGTTACCAGCCCTGCTCCACTCATCGATACATTAATCTCCGAAGAACTCATCAGATATCCAACTGCAAGTATTACGAGCGAGTAAAATGCAACCGCCATAACAATTGACATGATTAGAATTTTTCCAATCTTCTTGAGCGAGCCTTGAATCTCCTCAGCAGCCTGTGGTATTACATCAAAACCTATGAAGAAGAAAGGTGTCATTACCGCTACATGCATCACATGACTTAGAGTCGACTGGTTTCCCTTTCCTGCAAAAAGTTGTGGCATAAGGTTACCCATATCGCCCCTAACCGTTGATGTTCCGATGAGAAGCACGCCTACGCCAAAGATTATAGCCGTAAGTATTGTCTGAAATATCGCCGCAGTCTTAGCTCCCATGATATTGACAAAAGTCATCAAGGCAGCTGTGACAGAAGCCAGAGCAAGCCACGATGCGTAGATATCGAAGCCTGCAACAGTATATAGGTACCCCTTCAAGAATCCAGGAAAGATGTACGAGATAATCGTTGGAAATGCACATGCCTCAAAGCAAACAACCCCGACGTACCCAAGTATAATTCCCCATGTGCAGACAAATGACCCAGTTGCTCCCATCGCCTTATAACTGAACACATGCTCTCCGCCACACTGTGGCATCGCAGCAGTAAGCTCTGCATAAGTTAGTCCAACAAAGAAAATCATTATGCCACCAAGTGCGAATCCAATTGCTGCTCCTAGAGCACCGCCTCTATTTATCCAATCACCAGTTGAGATTACCCATCCCCAACCAATCATCGCGCCAAAAGCTATCACTAATATATCTTTCGATGATAATACCTTGTCGAATTCGGATTTTTTCGTCATTTAAGACACACCCTTTCAAATGTTTATAATCGATGTTATGTTTCTTTCGTATACTTTGATATATAACTAAATCTGTAAACCCATTAATTGATAGACGTATTATATTGATGAAATAGCTAGTTATAATGCAAGATTTTCAAGTGACAATATCTACTGACAACATTATTGTATCTTGATGTGTTCACTTTGTCAAAAGTTTATTGTGTGAAGATTTTTTGTATCTGTTACTATCTATACTCTTTTTATTATTACAATCTAAATAATTGATTAAATTCGCTTCTGTATCACCTTGACAATTCGCTTAAAACTAATAAAATTGTTTCAATATACTTTATTAAATTAATAAAGTATGATGTTCTATTGCGGATTAAATTTATTTTTTGGAGGAAACATGAAAAGAAAACTTATTGCATTTTTAATAGTCTGCACAATTATGTTGACAGGCTGTGGCAGTGGCGGGGGATCTAGTTCAGATTCAAAGAAGCTTGACAACAACTCGAAAGTTACTAAGAGTAATTTCAAAAAGTTCCCTACTACGGATAGTAAGCTTTTCGAATACACACTTGCCGATGATGGAGATGTTAATCACATTAAAATTACAGGCATAAAATCACCCGATGACGATAAACTTAAGGTTGTTGTAGTTCCCAAGACTATAACTGTTAAGACAGTTGATGGGAACGTTAAGAAAACTGTTGTTGCAGTATCAGGTCTTTCCAATTTGGATAAGGCTGAGGCAATTGTCCTTCCTAATACTGTGAAGGAAATCGGTGATAGTGCTTTTGTTAATAATGACAAGCTCAGATTTGTTCACCTAGGAGATTCTGTGGAAAAAGCTGGCGGAAAATTATTTATAAACTCTCCTATCGAGTTCCTAGATATTCCAGATAGCATGCAGCATATTGGTAACACGCTGAACGATTATACTTTGCTTAACGATCAGATTGCACAGTCAATCGGTAGTGATCGTCCTCTTAAGTACATAAGAATTCCTGGTACACTTACAGATTTCAGCAATCTTTACCTACCTGCACCTGATACCAAAGGCCCAATAATCAAGACTCCTAAGGGTAGTGAAGGTGAAAAATGGGCTAAGTACTGGGGCTTCAAAGTTGAGTACATAAAAGGCAAAGTTGTCACTCCTGAAAGATCTCTTTGGGGGGAACAGCTTGAGAAACAGCAAGCTGAAAAGAACAAAGATTCAGAATAATTTATTCTACGAACTACAGCATTTGTTTTTCAATTATTTGACTAAGAATGTTATAAACAATCCCTTTTATCGCTTTAAGGGATTGTTTTCTTTTAAAAAGAAACCTCAATTATATTAGGTCTATCACTATTATGATATAATCAATAATATAGTTTGTGTTTACAGGAGGTCACCCTATGTCACCAATCGAAGATACAAGAGTTTACGAATCAAGGTACCAGCAAATTGCCGTTGAAATGGCTGAGAAAATCGCCGAAGGTTGGTATGAAGTAGGTGACCGAATCACCTCACGTTCAACTATAGCCACAACATTTCATGTATCACCAGAGACTGCTAGAAAAGCTATGCAAGTCCTCGTTGATATGGGAATAGTTACAGTAAAGCACGGAAGTGGTACCTACGTTGCTTCTCGCGAGAAAGCCCAGCTTTATTTTGAGAAATTCCACGATGCTGTATCAATAGCGCAGACTAGAGAACAGATTGTTGATGCCATAGCTACTCAGCGCCGTGACCTTGAACATCTCGCTAAGCTCCTTGACGAGCTGGTAGCTCGAAACACGAGGGATCACAACACGTCATACCTTATCCCACATGACATGAAGATTGATGAAAACTGCAATTTCATTGGAAAATCAATTGGGGAACTCGATATATGGCAGCAGACCGGAGCCACAATCGTAGCGGTAAAGCGCGGTGATGAAACTAACATATCACCCGGACCTTACGAGAGAGTGCAGGTAGGTGATGTAATCCTATTTGTCGGAAATGACTTATCTAGGCAGAAGATGCTAAACCTCTTCAACTCACCGACGCCAGACCCAGCATCACTCACAGACTAATCTACATATAAAGATTTTTCAGAATCATATACTAACAAGCAAAAGGAGAACCCGCTGGTTCTCCTTTCATTATTTTGTGTATCCCTTTTTACGAATTTCGTTATACCAGCCACTTCTGCCAGTATTAACACCCCTTTTAGTTCAATCTATATGTCCAATAACCTTATTTTACGCATCTTTTATGCAAGACAAATTATCTTCTTATCCGCTTATCTTCATTTATTGCCAGCCTCGTTCCAACAGTCTGGAATATCTGCACTAGCACAATGAGTAAGAATACAGCGATGAACATTACAAGCTTCTCTGAACGGTAGTAACCGTAGTTAATCGCAATTTTACCGAGACCACCGCCGCCGATAATTCCCGACATAGCAGAGTAGCTAAGTACTGTTGTAAGTGCAATTGTTATATTCGATATCAGCGATGGAACGCTCTCAGGAATCAAAACCCTGAAGATAATCTGAAAAGGGCTTGCCCCCATGCTCACTGCGGTTTCTATGATATTGCCATCCACTTCTCTGAGGCTGCTCTCAACAAGTCTGGCTACGAATGGGAATGCTGCAAATACAAGTGGTACTATAGTCGGTACTGTCCCGACAACTGTATGTGCGAAAAACCTCGTAACTGGAAAAACCATAATCATCAGAATTAGAAACGGAATGGACCTAAGCAAGTTAATAACCGCATTAAGTACCGATAGTATAGACTTTGGTAATGGCAGTATTCCGTCCTTTTCTCCGACTACGAGCAATACACCTAACGGAAGACCTACAACAAGTGCGAGGAAGGTAGAGATTATCGTTACATATACAGTCTCCCATATGGCAAACGGAATTTCATTTTGCAATATATCAAGCGCAAGTTTTGTAGATTCGGGACTAAACATTCGCATCACCTCCTATATCATTGTTTTCTATGGGTTTTTTATCGTCTCTATATTTTGAGCTACCAACAGTAACTGTTACACCATGAGCTGCACTGAGATATTTAACAGCATCATCAACAATCTTTGGATCATTCGGGACCTCTAGCACAATCCTTCCAAAAGCCTTTCCTTCAACAGACTTTGTGGACGCATAGATAATACTCGCACATATCCCTTTATCTTGCGCTAGAGAAGTAATCAGTGGAGCGTGTGTAGTCTCAGATTCATTAAATAAAACTTCTATTGTCTCCGAGCTTTCTGAAGCCACAATAGCTTCCTGTCTCTCGGGAAATACTAATCTCTTCGCTGCTTCAGATTTTGGATTTGCGAAAATTTCAGAAACCTTACCGCGTTCAACAATCTCTCCATGGTCGATTATAGCAACCTTATCGCAAATGCTCTGTACAACCGACATCTGATGCGTAATTATAACCACTGTAATCCCAAGTTTTTTATTGATATCACGAATGAGCTCTAGTATCTGGCCTGTAGTCTTTGGATCGAGTGCACTTGTCGCCTCATCACAGAGCAGAACCTTAGGATTAGTTGCTAGCGCTCTTGCAATCGCAACTCTCTGCCTCTGTCCACCAGATAACTGTGCTGGATATGCAGACGCCTTATCTCCTAGGCCTACTAGCTCCAAAAGTTCATTGACAGTTTTTCTCGACTTCTTTTTATTAACGCCTGCAAACTTTAATGGCAGTTCAATATTATCTCTAACGTTTTTCTGCATAAGTAGATTGAAGCTTTGAAAAATCATCGTAACATCACGGCGAATATTCCTAAGCTGCCAGTCTTGAAGTTTGGTTAAATCGACATCATCGATTCGAACCTCTCCTGACGTTGGTTTTTCAATCATATTTATACAGCGTACGAGCGTACTCTTCCCCGCACCACTCATTCCGATAATTCCGTAGATTTCACCGTCTTCTACTGTAAAATTAATATTTTTTAATGCCTCGACAGTACCAACCTCTGTCTTGAACGTCTTGTTTAAATTCTTTATCTCTATCATGCTCTATCATCCTCCCTAAACTCAACAATCCGGCGCCATATCGCATATTGTACGCGCTAGTTGCTAGAAGCAGCTTGCTCATCGCATGCGTTGGCCGCCGGATTATAAGTTTAATTTTGATTTACTTGAGTTTCTTCAGCTTATCTAGAGAATCTGACTTTCCAGCATATAGACCCATTGGCTCATTGTGGATTGCAGCTACAGATACTACCTTTGTACCCTGCTTCTTGTTAAAGTCATCTAGATATGGTACGTGCTGGAAGTAGTTAGCATCAATCTCTCCACTATCAACTACCTTGTTAGGCTGTACGTAATCTGTGAACTCCTTAATCTCAAGGTTAATTCCCTTCTTAGCAAGAATTTTCTTAGCTTCCTGTAGAATCTCAGCATGTGGTGTTGGAGATGCAGCAACTGTAATAGTTGTACCCTTTAGTGCAGCATAGTTAACGCTTGAATCGTAACCATCAGTAGGGTTCTTGACAACACTTACTATGGAGCCATCATATTTCTTCTTAATGAAGTTAGCAACTTCTTTGCTCTCTAAAGCAGCCTTAAGCGCTTTAATCTTATCGCTATTCTGATTTCCTTCCTTAACTGCAAGGATATTCGCGTAATCAGCAGCACTATCTTCCTTTATGAGCGAGTCCTTAACTGGGTTAAGCTTAGCTTCGATTGCGTAGTTTGAGTTGATAATACCGAAGTCTACATCCTTTAGAGTATTTGCAACCTGAGCTGCTTCCACTTCCTTGAACTCAATTCCATTAGCATCTTCAACATCCTTAATAGTAGCAGTTATGCCAGCACCCTTCTTTAGCTTGATGTATCCATTCTTCTCAAGTAGAAGAAGTGCTCTTGCTTCGTTTGTTGCATCGTTTGGTATAGCGATTGTTACCTTTTCGGATTTCTTTCCACATCCAGATAGGACTCCTACAGATGCGAGTATTACCACTAGCAGTGCGACTGCTGTAATTCTAATCTTTGATTTTCCCTTAATGTTCATGTTAGTTTGTTCCTTTCTTATTTGCTTACTTGCTATTCTTTTTCATTTAGCGTTAACGTGCTTATTATACTTTTAGGCAATAAAAAACTGCCCACAATCTCATGCAGACAGCTCATTCGATTACAGTCTTGATGATTGTCTTCGCTAAGAGTCGATCTCCATTATTCAGCTCTTATTATAACTAGCTGACTTGATTATCTATAGCTCTTAGCAGATAAAACATCGCAAATGGCGTTCTGCTTATTCAAATATTCTGTTGTCCACATGCACATTCGCATCTCTCTTGAATTTGTTACACAAGTCATTGCGATATCTCCTCTCTCTTTGATGTCCTAATGATACAATGAAAACAAAATCCCGTCTAATTCGTATATATTATTCCTAGCTATAGATTAAATCTATATGTAAATGTGGAAATAGGCTTGCCACTAAACCAAACTTTATTACACTAACTAAGTTAAAAAAATAGCCTGAAGAATATAGCAAGCGCACTATTTATCCCTCAGGCTAATTCATATTAGATATGTATTACGTAAAAAAACGCCAATGATTTACGAGCTATATTTCTCCATCATGCTTTCAAATCCACAGCCAAGCACATTATTATAGAACTCAGCAAGATTCCACACAACTTCTGTCTTTAAATCTGGATAGTTATGTATTTCATGACGATAACCCGAATAAAGCGTAGTCTTGACATCATGACCTGTGTCAATAAGCCAATTTGTTACCTCGTAAACACCTCTTCCGTACTGCCCTACAGGGTCTTGATCGCCTGCAATATTGTATATCTTAATATGGGTAGGTACCTTAGCTGCCCATTCTGGCCCAGTAATATAATCAATCATCTGGCAGAAGTATAGAAACGCTTGATTAGTTGTAGGCTTCGTAAAAGCATCTAACGGATCTTCCGCATGATCTCTCTGAACATAAGGGTCCTTGCAAATCCATTCATTTCCTATAGTCACTTCCTCGTCGCAGCGAGCAAACATCCATCCCATAAGCGAACTTGCAACAGTAGGATCTGACTCCTTACCCTTACCATCGGATAATATTTTTTTCAGACTATCAATGCTAGCCTGAAGGTCTGGCCATACACCAGACGTTCCGCATAGCGTTACAGCAGTCAGTTCATCACCGTACTTCGACATAAAATCTCTAGCGATGAAAGAACCCATGCTATGTCCAAATAGCATGTATGGTAGATTTGGATATTTTTCCTTAGTAATCTCCATGAGAGTGTGTTCATCTTCCATCATAGTGTGGAATCCTTCATCTCCCCAATCACCCCAGTTATCATTAATAATAGCAGTTTTGCCATGACCTACATGGTCATCGGCTGCAACAATATAACCCTCATCTAACAGGTTAACAATCATATAAAGGTATCTGCGTGAATGCTCACCAAACCCATGTATTATCTGAACAATACCTTTAGGTTCACAGGCAGGAACGTATATCCAAGCCTGAACATCATCTCTCTTATTATAAGATCGAAAACTAAATTCATGTAACATAATAGTTCTCCTTTCAGAAAACGATAAATATTAGATAAGTTCAGATTAACACAAGGAATATCATAAGTCGAGCATAAATTGGTTGCTAGAAGAAATAGGAGATGACGATAAATAAAGTTAAATATAAATAAAAACACAGTTTAAAGTATCTATCATTTATAAAAATAGAATGCAGATTAAGATAATATTAAATATTTACATAAATTAAAAAGCCTGCCTTAATGGCAAGCTAAATAAAAACATAAAAAAACCGGCGACGTCCTAATTTCCCAGGCAGCTTCCCACCAAGTATCTTCAGCGCTAAAGAGCTTAACTTCTGTGTTCGGGATGGGAACAGGTGTAACCTCTCTGCTATTGTCACCGGATTATGTAAATCGCGTTTCGCAATCTACTCATATATTTTGTAGTAAGATGTACTTTATCATCTTCTACGCTTTTGAGAGCTGTACCCTCAAAATTGAATAACCACCTCATGCTTAAAACCATTTGGTCAAGTGTTCGACCTATTAGTATCAGTCAGCTGAATACGTTACCGTACTTACACCTCTGACCTATCAACGTGATAGTCTCTCACGGGTCTTACCTTTCGGAGGAAATCTTATCTTGAGGTGGGCTTCGCACTTAGATGCTTTCAGCGCTTATCCCTTCCATACGTAGCTACCCGGCTATGCCCTTGGCAGAACAACCGGTACACCAGAGGTATGTCCATCCCGGTCCTCTCGTACTAAGGATAGCTCCTCTCAAATTTCCAACGCCCACAGCGGATAGGGACCGAACTGTCTCACGACGTTCTGAACCCAGCTCGCGTACCTCTTTAATGGGCGAACAGCCCAACCCTTGGGACCTACTTCAGCCCCAGGATGAGACGAGCCGACATCGAGGTGCCAAACACCCCCGTCGATGTGAACTCTTGGGGGGTATAAGCCTGTTATCCCCGGGGTAGCTTTTATCCGTTGAGCGATGGCCCTTCCACTCGGAACCACCGGATCACTAAGCCCGACTTTCGTCCCTGCTCGACCTGTATGTCTCGCAGTCAAGCTCCCTTTTGCCTTTGCACTCTTCGCGCGATTTCCGTCCGCGCTGAGGGAACCTTTGGGCGCCTCCGTTACTCTTTAGGAGGCGACCGCCCCAGTCAAACTGCCCACCTGACACTGTCCCTGTACCGGATCACGGTACTAGGTTAGATTTCCAACATTACAAGGGTGGTATCCCAACGGTGACTCCTCCAACACTGGCGTGCTGAACTCAACGTCTCCCACCTATCCTGTACATGCAATGCCGAAAATCAATATCAAGCTACAGTGAAGCTCCACGGGGTCTTTCCGTCCTGCTGCGGGTAACCGGCATCTTTACCGGTACTACAATTTCACCGAGCCTATTGTTGAGACAGTGTCCAGATCATTACGCCTTTCGTGCGGGTCGGAACTTACCCGACAAGGAATTTCGCTACCTTAGGACCGTTATAGTTACGGCCGCCGTTTACTGGGGCTTAAGTTCTGTGCTTCGGTTGCCCTAACACTTCCCCTTAACCTTCCAGCACCGGGCAGGCGTCAGCCCCTATACATCAGCTTTCGCTTTAGCAGAGACCTGTGTTTTTGGTAAACAGTTGCCTGGACCTCTTCACTGCGGCCTGCCGAAGCAGGCACCCCTTCTCCCGAAGTTACGGGGTTATTTTGCCGAGTTCCTTAACAATAGTTCGCTCGCTCACCTTAGGATTCTCTCCTCATCTACCTGTGTCGGTTTGCGGTACGGGCACCTTGGATCTCATTAGCGGCTTTTCTTGACAGCGTGAAATCGATTGCTACCGGTCATTCGACCACCCCATCACAGCTCAGCCTTGTAGAAAGCGGATTTGCCTACTTTCAAGCCTTGCTGCTTGGACACGCTCAACCAACGGCGTGCTCAATCTATCCTTCTGTGTCCCCACTTCATTCAAACAATCCTTGGTGGTACAGGAATATCAACCTGTTGTCCATCGCCTACAGCGTTCGCTCTCGGCTTAGGTCCCGACTTACCCTGAGAGGACGAACCTTCCTCAGGAAACCTTAGATTTTCGGCGGACGGGATTCTCACCCGCCTTACGCTACTCATGCCAACATTCTCTCTTCTATACCGTCCAGATTTGCTTACACGCCTCCTTCTACCTGTATAGAATGCTCCTCTACCAATTAGTTATACTAATTCCAAAGCTTCGGTGGTAAGTTTGAGCCCCGTTTATCTTCGGCGCAGGATCACTCGACTAGTGAGCTATTACGCACTCTTTAAATGTATGGCTGCTTCTAAGCCAACATCCTAGCTGTTTGTGCAATCCCACATCCTTTTCCACTTAACTTACTCTTTGGGACCTTAGCTGTTGATCTGGGCTGTTTCCCTTTCGACCATGGAACTTATCTCTCATAGTCTGACTCCCAAGTATGATAGCACGGTATTCGGAGTTTGATAGTTGTTGGTAACCGGTGAAGGCCCCGCGAACAGTCAGTGCTCTACCCCCGTGTATCTTTACCTTGAGGCTAGCCCTAAAGCTATTTCGAGGAGAACCAGCTATATCCGAGTTCGATTGGAATTTCACCGCTATCCACAAGTCATCCTAACCTTTTTCAACAGATATAGGTTCGGTCCTCCATAACCTTTTACGGTTACTTCAACCTGCTCATGGATAGGTCACCCGGTTTCGGGTCTACAGCATGTAACTCTCGCCCTATTCAGACTCGATTTCTCTACGGCTCCGTTGCTCCAGCAACTTAACCTCGCTACATACCATAACTCGTTGGCCCGTTCTACAAAAAGTACTAGGTCACTTGCGCTCCCTATGCTTGTAAGCATCAGGTTTCAGATTCTATTTCACTCCCCTCCCGGGGTTCTTTTCACCTTTCCCTCACGGTACTATTCGCTATCGGTCACTGGGTAGTATTTAGGCTTGGAGGGTGGTCCCTCCTGCTTCAGACCGGGTTACACGTGTCCGGTCCTACTCTGGTGCCACCTATGCGCTTTCTGCTTCGCCTACAGGAGTATTACCTTCTCTGCTTGAGCTTTCCAACCCTATTCGGCTCGCATAACTTCGTCAATGTCGGTGGTCCACAACCCCAAACTGTAAACAATTTGGTTTGGCCTCTTTCCCTTTCGCTCGCCGCTACTCAGGAAATCGATTTTTCTTTCTCTTCCTAGGGCTACTTAGATGTTTCAGTTCACCCCGTTCCCTTCATTAAGCTATGTATTCACTTAATGATACATACGCATTACCGTATGTGGGTTCCCCCATTCGGAAATCTGCGGGTATATCGGATATGTGCTCCTTACCGCAGCTTATCGCAGCTTATCACGTCCTTCATCGGCTCCCAGTGCCAAGGCATCCACCCGATGCTCTTTGTACTTGACCATTCATCTCTTTCGAGATGTTCTCTCGCCTAGTTAGCGTTAACTAGGTCTTATTCACTATTGTAATTCTCTCAGTGAATTCTGGTTTCTCTCAACAAATAGTCTGTTTGAAATCGTTACCCAATTTGAATCTCCTTCTAGAAGATTCGGCTTGTATCTCGATTCGTTGTCTATTTGTCTTCATTTACACTTGGTGTGTTATTCAATTTTCAAGGTACATCATGCCACACTGTGGCATTTGCCTTTCGGCTGGTGGAGAATAAGGGGATCGAACCCTTGACCCCCTGCGTGCAAGGCAGGTGCTCTCCCAGCTGAGCTAATTCCCCATAAACTATCATAGTGTAGAGACTAGGTCTCCTTAGAAAGGAGGTGATCCAGCCGCTCGTTCTCGAACGGCTACCTTGTTACGACTTCACCCCAGTCATTGGTTTTGCCTTAGGCGATAGATTAATTAACCGACTTTGGGCACCCCCAACTTCCATGGTGTGACGGGCGGTGTGTACAAGACCCGGGAACGCATTCACCGCAGCATTCTGATCTGCGATTACTAGCAACTCCAACTTCATGTAGGCGAGTTGCAGCCTACAATCCGAACTGGGATCGGTTTTGGTGATTTGCTCCACTTCACAGTATTGCCTCTCATTGTACCGACCATTGTAGCACGTGTGTAGCCCAGAACATAAGGGGCATGATGATTTGACGTCATCCCCACCTTCCTCCGAGTTGACCTCGGCAGTCTCGCTAGAGTCCTCAACTGAATGTTAGTAACTAGCGACAAGGGTTGCGCTCGTTGCGGGACTTAACCCAACATCTCACGACACGAGCTGACGACAACCATGCACCACCTGTCTCTGCTGTCCGAAGAAGGGACCGGTTAAGGTCCTGTCAGCAGGATGTCAAGCCCTGGTAAGGTTCTTCGCGTTGCTTCGAATTAAACCACATGCTCCGCTGCTTGTGCGGGTCCCCGTCAATTCCTTTGAGTTTTACTCTTGCGAGCGTACTCCCCAGGCGGAGCACTTATTGCGTTAACTGCGGCACTGAGCCCTAACGGGCCCAACACCTAGTGCTCATCGTTTACGGCGTGGACTACCAGGGTATCTAATCCTGTTTGCTACCCACGCTTTCGTGCCTCAGTGTCAGTTACAGTCCAGAAAGCCGCCTTCGCCGCTGGTGTTCCTCCTAATATCTACGCATTTCACCGCTACACTAGGAATTCCGCTTTCCCCTCCTGCACTCAAGTAGCCCAGTTCGCAAGGCAAGTAGAGGTTGAGCCTCTAAATTAAACCTTGCGCTTAGGTAACCACCTACGCACTCTTTACGCCCAATAATTCCGGATAACGCTTGCCCCCTACGTATTACCGCGGCTGCTGGCACGTAGTTAGCCGGGGCTTGCTCCTAAGGTACCGTCATTTGTTTCTTCCCTTAGAACAGAAGTTTACAACCCGAAGGCCTTCATCCTTCACGCGGCGTTGCTGCATCAGGCTTTCGCCCATTGTGCAAGATTCCCTACTGCTGCCTTCCGTAGAAGTTTGGACCGTGTCTCAGTTCCAATGTGGCCGATCACCCTCTCAGGTCGGCTACTGATCGTCACCTTGGTGAGCCGTTACCTCACCAACTAGTTAATCAGACGCAGGCCCATCCCTGACCGATAAATCTTTGACCGATGAAGCATGTGCTTCTACGGTGTCATGAGGTTTTAATCATCGTTTCCAATGGCTATCCCTCTGTCAGGGGCAGGTTGCCTACGCGTTACTCACCCGTCCGCCGCTGTCCGTTAGCATAATCCCCCGAAGGTTCATGCGCTAACATCTCGCTCGACTTGCATGTATTAGGCACGCCGCCAGCGTTCATCCTGAGCCAGGATCAAACTCTTAATAAATGTTATCTGAAGAATCTTTCGATTCGTCCAAATCCTGTTAATGGATGACGCTTATCGCGTCTCGACTCGTTATTTCCGAATCATTGTTGTTTGTGTTTGAATTGTACAGGGACATACGACATATTGTACATCGTTTGTCTCTTATACGATCTTGAGATCTAATCTCCGGTTTTCACCGTGTCGATCTCTTGACCAGTTTCTACACTATGAAGTTGTCATGGTTCTGCTGACTGCGTTTGAGCGATTTTTGTTGCCCGCTCTCTCGCGACAGCTTAATCATTATAGCGCACCATTTTGGACTCGTCAAGCACTTTTTTCATCTTTTTTAAGATTTCTTGCTTGCCACGCCCTGGCCCGCTCACTCGTCACATAATTAAAGCAACGAGTGTTGTTATTATAGAAAATATAACACTATTGGTCAATAGATTTTTGCACTTTAAATTACTACATATTTTATTTTTATCTATTTCATATTTTCATATCTATATATATGTATTACTTATCTATATTTCACCTATATATGTACTGTTGATTTTTATAGCTTTAATCTGTGCTACACATTTTATTCTATATATACCGCCCTCATTTACGCATTTACCTATATGTATGTATTTTTGTCTTTTCTTTGTTGGTTTTTTCGCGTAAAAAAGTAAAAAGGCGCGGAATCTCTCCACACCTTTGTTTTTTCTATTATTTCCAATATGTACGGTTCTACAGTTTTCTTTCTGTAGACTTTATAGTTTTATCAAACTTTGACTGCCCATTTCCGTCAGTTGCGTTAGTGCTTCTTGGTACTTGGCACTTGGTACTTGGCACTTGGCACTTGGCACTTGGCACTTGGCACTTGGCACTTGGCACTATAAATTTTACTTCCTATTTCTTGTTTCTTATTTCTTATTTCTTATTTCTTCTTGCTCCAGCTATGCTCTCGCGTCTTGATCTTTCTTTAGAGATTTCCTCTTCAAGCTGCTTAATTTTGTTGCGCTGCTCTCTAGATCTACGTGTAGCCTCAATAGCTATCCTTGTATTCCTCTTTTCTTCTCTCTTTGCTCTTTCTAACTTCTCTTCATTTTTACTTAAGAACTCTGGCTTGTTATAGTCTAAGCTCATACCGATTCTAAATCTATCTATTCCAATAAGAATGGCCGCAATCCCAATAAGCAGCATCACGTGCAAATTTAGCACACTCTTGTTGAAGAACATGTAGGCGCCGAGCAATGTCATGGCTGTACCGAGGATAAAAGTCCTTTTCTCACTTAAAGAGTTTGTCTTAATATCGATATTTATACTAAAGTCAGCTGCTAGTCCGCTGGTCATGAGCATCATAGCAAAGATTGCTGTTACAGCTACGTCCTCACTCACCTGTCCAGACAAGAACATTACTCCTAAAAATGCAGAGATTACTGCCTGAACAACGTACGTCTTTGTTATCATGTTCTCTTCATATCCAACATTTCTGAACACGACGAGTTCTAATATTCCCATGATAAGCAGCGCGCTACCTACAACAAATGCAACCGATGTAAATGCTGCTGTTGAATTGGCAACACAGAACGTACCTACTATTACCATTATTGCACTAGAAATCATAGCTAATAATCTCATCTAGCACCTCCTAATCATTTCTAACCTATTAAGTTTATCACACTCGCTATTTTGCCGCAATGAACCTTTATAGCTATACATAACTCGTTTTCAGGTTGGCTCATTTCAAGACTGTTCCTTATCACAAAATATTTGTCATAAAATTGTTTTAATTGCACCACGTAGCTATTTATAGTATAAATATCGTTGCGAAATATTTTATTTAATTGAGGGGGTTCTATATGAAATCCATTTTTAGAGCTTGGAACAAACTAAGCTTGATTGTACAAATCATCATCGGTCTTGTTATCGGCATTTCGCTTGCCGTTATCGCACCGAAGCAACTCGCATTTTTAACATTATTTGGCGACCTATTCGTTGGGGCACTCAAAGCAATCGCTCCTCTGATGGTATTTATCCTTGTAATGGCTGCTATCGCCCAGCATAAATCCGGAACGAAAACTAATATGTCTACAGTTATTGTCCTATATATTGTTGGAACACTTTCCGCAGGACTCTGTGCTGTCGTTGCCAGCTTCTTATTCCCACAGACTCTTATTCTTGCAAAGTCTGCTGAAAAGGTTGCTGCACCTGACAATATCATATCAGTTCTTAAGACGGTCCTTCTAAATGCCATCGACAACCCGATCAACGCAATTGTTAATACAAACTTCCTCGGCGTTCTCGCATGGGCGATTATAATCGGTGTCGCACTAAGGTCGGCATCTGACTCTACTAAGGATCTTTTATCAGATTTATCTGATGCGATTACTAAGTGTGTTCGTTGGATCATCCAGTTTGCGCCTATCGGCGTAATGGGGCTAGTATTTAACTCCATTTCTACTAGCGGAATAGGAGCACTTGCAAAATACGCATCACTTATTCTACTCCTCGTTGGAACTATGGTGTTTATAGCTCTTGTTGTTAATCCGCTTATCGTATTTTTGGCATCGCACCAGAACCCTTACCCACTTGTATTCAAGTGCTTAAGCAATAGTGGTATTACGGCATTCTTTACGCGAAGCTCTGCGGCTAATATTCCAGTTAATTTAGAGCTCTGCGAAGACCTTGGTCTAGATGTGAACACATATCCGATTTCAATTCCACTAGGAGCAACCATAAATATGGCTGGTGCAGCTGTTACCATCGCAGTCATGTCATTAGCCGCTTGTAATACTATGGGTGTAAAGGTTGATATCCCTTCTGCAATCTTGCTGATATTCTTGACTGCAATTAGTGCAGCTGGCGCTTCCGGAGTTGCAGGAGGCTCACTGCTGCTGATTCCACTGGCATGCTCACTGTTCGGGCTACCTGCGGACATTTCAATGCAGGTTGTTGGTGTTGGATTTATCTGCGGAGTAATTCAGGACTCTTGCGAGACTGCACTGAACTCATCTACAGATGTTCTGCTAACGGCGACAGCTGAGCTTCATGAGTACAGAAAAAGAGGCGAAAAGAAGATTCTCAATATTAAGTAATTTTGATTGATTCAAGCCTATATCTAATTGAGACACGAATTATGAATGATTATCTTCACTTACTTATTGAGCATCTGACATGGCTCTTTCAGTATTCAGTATGACATTCATTTCGATATGCTCGATGGATTATATCTATATATTCATATATAGACGAAAAGCTTGAGGTAGCTACAACCAGAAGCAAAAAGCTTGGGTGATACCCCAAGCTTTTTTATTTCTGTGCCGCAAGGCACTTCTGTTCTATTTGTTTTTACATCAATCGGTTTTGCAATGTTACCAACATATCAGACATTCTACTTAAGCATCAGCACCGCCATCTGTCCGCCTCGTTTGAGTCCATCTCTTCTGTGAGAGAAGTACTTTTTTCTCTCGGCAAACGTGCATCTACCGTCAATCTCTATCTGTGATTCGGGAATGCCAGTACTCATAAGAACAGCCTTATTGACTATCGGCAGTGAGACATAGAACTTGCCTCGTTCTGGATTATACGTATATGCTCCAGGAATATCCTTTACACTCATATTCGAAATCGCTGATATTACATCTTCACCGCACTCGAAGTTTTTCATTGAAATGCACGGACCAATTGCAGCGTATAACTCAGCAGGATTTGAATCGAACTCTTCCTTCATCTTTTCCACTGTACGTCTTGCAATTTCGAGAGTTGTTCCTCTCCATCCCGCATGACTAAGTCCTATAGCCTCGTTAACAGGATCATAGATATAGATTGGCGCACAGTCCGCATGCGACGTAATTAGTGCGACACCCTTAGAATTTGTCACCATCCCATCTACACCTGCCCGCCTTGGCTTATACAGTCCTTCACCGCAGTTCTCTTCATCTACGCGGATTACCTCGCTACTATGCGTCTGGTGAAGCATGACGAGCTGCCGCGTGTCAATCCCAAGCGAACCGCACCATAGCTTGTAATTTTCGAGGATATTTGCAAGGGCATCATCTGTCGTCAGACTCAGATTCATCGAGTCATAACACCCCGTGCTCACCCCGCCATTTCGAGTGCTATAGTCACATACTAACTTGTCCTTAAATTGTTCGAACATCTAATAGAAACCTTACTTTGATGCTGCAGCTGCGAATACGATTGAATAGAACTTCTCGTCAGCACCGGAACCACGTGAAGTGAGTACGATTGGAGCCTTTGCACCAACGACAAGACCTGTCATTCTACCGCCGCCCTGGATTACCCAAGACTTTCCGATGAAGTTTCCTGCAGCCATATCTGGAACGAGTAGAACGTCCGCATCACCTGCTACTGGGCTCTCGAACCCCTTGAAATCAGCTATTTCCTTGCTTAGTGCGATGTCGTAAGAGATTGGTCCCTCTATTACGCAGTCCTTTATTTCGCCCTTCTCGTTCATTTCCTTAAGAGCTGCTGCGTCTACTGACTCAGGCGCTTTCTCGTTAAGCTTTTCAGCTGCACAAAGTGCTGCAACCTTAGGGTTCTCATATCCCATGTTGTTAAGAGCTCCAACTGCATTCTCAACAATCTGAGCCTTCTGTTCTAGTGTTGGGTGAAGGAGCATTCCTCCGTCTGTCAGAACCACTAGCTTGTGGTAGTTAGGAACTTCGAATAGTCCTACGTGAGACATTACCTTGCCCATGTTGAGACCAGTTTCTTTATTTACAACCTGCTTGAGAAGATCAGATGTCTGCATCTTACCCTTCATAAGGAAGTCGCCCTTGCCTTCGTTGATAAGTCTTACAGCAATCTTAGCGATTTCAACGTCGTCATCTGCATTGTAGATTGTTGCATCTTCTAGAGCTAGACCATGTTCTTTAATAATCTCTCTAATCATATCCTCCTTACCAACGAGAACTGCCTCAACGATGCCTTCCTTAACTGCCTCATTTACAGCCTCTAGAGAGTGCTCGTCGTGAGCGCAAGCTAGGACAATTCTCTTCTTGACAGGATTACTTCTAACCATTTCTGCCATTTCTGCAAAATTCCTTAACATACATTACCTCCTTAAATAACATAACAATTACTTTGTATGTCTGCCGTGGACTAGTTATTTCCTTAAGCTCCTATATTATAGCATAAAGGCAGCTTATTACATTAGTTATATATACCATTACCGCTATAATTCATGAGCTTTTTAACAGATTTAGTAAAAAAGGAGAAGGTCTCCCCTCTCCTTAATCATCTTATTAAACATCCATCAAAGCAGCTAATCAATATTTGAACGATTAGCGGTGGATGCATTATAGATCGTATCCTGCCTTGAATGCCTTCTTGTTGAGCTCAACGAACTTAGGCTTTACGTTCTTCTCAATCTGAACATCCCAATCTACATCGTCTAGAGAGCCTATAGCCTTAACGAGCGCTCCGAGGAGTACTACGTTCATAGCCTTAGCATTTCCAAGGTCTGTAGCGATTTCTCCAGCCTTAACAGCAGTTACCTGGCACTTTGACTTTAGATCCTCGATGATATCATCTGGATACTCTGCCTTACCTAGGTTTACTGGAGCAGGGTTGATTTTGAAGTCGTTAACTACCATCTTGCCGCCTACCTTGAGGTACTCGAGCCATCTTAGGGCTTCCATTCTCTCAAATGCTACGATTACGTCTGCAGAACCCTTTCCTACGATTGGGGAAAGAACTTCTTTACCGTATCTTACCTGAGTGCTTACACTTCCGCCACGCTGTGACATACCGTGAATCTCACTCATCTTAACATCGTAACCAGCTTCCATTAGGCCGCTCGTAAGAATCTTACTTGCAAGGATTGTTCCCTGTCCACCTACTCCTACGAGGAGAATATTCTTAACATCACTCATTATCTCTGCACCTCCTCAATAGCATCAAATGGGCATACCTGCTTGCAGACTGTACAGCCTACGCAGCTATTAACATCGATAACAACATCATCCTTTGAAGACATGAGAGCTGGGCAACCTGTTCTTACGCAAGCCTTACAGTTTCTGCACTTATCCTGAATGATGTGGCACTGAGTCTGGTGTAGTCCCTTGAACTCGTCAAGATCCTGCTGGCTGAACTTCTTGAGTACGCATGGCCATCTTGTAATGATAACTGTTGGCTCTTCGCTAGCGATGCAAGCGTCGAGGACCTTATCAACTTCGTCAAGGTGTAGAGGATTTACTGTGTAAATGTTCTCTTCCTTGATTCCTACTGCCTTAACTAGAGCTGGAATATCAACCTCTGGTGCTGGCTTACCCATGAGTGTAAATCCTGTTCCAGGGTTCTCCTGGTGACCAGTCATACCAGTGATTCTGTTGTCGAGGATAACGCTGATGCTATCACTCTGGTTGTATACAGCATCCATCAAACTTGTGATACCGCTGTGGAAGAATGTGGAGTCTCCAAGTACACCTACTGCCTTAGTCTTTGCACCTGCAACCTTGTAAGCCTGTGCAGCACCGTGAGCCATAGATAGGGAAGCTCCCATACAAATAGCTGTATCAAGTGCGCTAAGAGGAGCGTTTGCTCCGAGTGTATAGCAACCGATGTCTCCGTTGATCATGAGACCCTTCTTCTTCTTGATTGCCTGGAAGAATCCTCTGTGAGGACATCCTGCACATAGCGTTGGAGGACGTACAACAGACTGTAGGTCTGACTCATAAGACTCTGGCTTAACTCCTGTGAGCGCCTCTCTTACGATATCTGTGTTGAGCTCATCGAACTTTGGAATCTGCTGATTTCCAATGCACTCAATTCCGTGAATCTCGAGGAACTCCTGTAGATATGGGTCCATCTCTTCGATTACATATACCTTATCTACCTTGCTGCAGAAATCCTTGATTAGGTCTGTAGGTAGAGGGAATGTCATTCCTAGCTTGAGGTATGAAGCATCCTCGCCAAATGTTTCCTTAGCATACTGATAAGAAATACCAGATGTAACAACACCGATCTTAGTCGAATGCCATTCAGGCTGGTTGATCTCTATTTCATTTGCATAAGCTTCCATGTTAGCTAGCTTAGTCTCGAGATTAACTCTCATCTTCTTAGCATTAGCTGGTGCGGAAACGTACTTTTCAATCTGCTTCTTGTAAGGAACGTACTCGTGCTCTTCTCTATCGCCGAGTTCTACGATTCCCTTTGAGTGACAGACTCTAGTTGTTACATGGAAAAGAACTGGAGCATCGAATCTCTCGGAAAGACCGAATGCCATCTTCATGTAATCCTTACACTCCTGAGAGTTGGAAGGTTCTAGCATGAGCAGTCTTGCTGCCTTTGCGTAGTTTCTGTTGTCCTGCTCATTCTGTGAGCTGTGCTGACCTGGGTCGTCAGCGGATACGATAACAAATCCACCTGTAACTCCAGTATATGCGATTGTGAAGATAGGGTCTGCTGCAACGTTAACACCTACGTGCTTCATAGCGCAGAACGATCTAACACCTGCAATTGATGCACCGATAGCAGCTTCTGCAGCTACCTTCTCGTTAGGAGCCCACTCTGAGTACACATCATCCTTGTACTGAGGCATGTTCTCGAGGATCTCGGTGCTTGGAGTACCGGGATAAGCCGAAGCAAACTGGCAGCCACCTTCATATGCGCCGCGAGCAATAGCTTCGTTGCCCGACATAATTACTTTCATCTACTTACCTCCTTAAGTTTAACCGCATTAAACTTGTCATAAATATAATTGAATTATACAAATGAATATATTGCTCGTCAAACAATGTCTTTTTGCTATTTTTTTGCTATTTTGTAGCTTTTTGACAAAATTATATGTGGTCATACTACAATTTTTGTTTGTTTAGCCTTTATTTATGCGACTATGATTATATTTTTGTAAGAATTTTACATTTTAGCTGAAAATAATTTAGCGGATAATATCCGTTTACAAATTATACAGTTTGATATGCTATGCACTGTTCTCTTTCCATAAAAAAATGTATTCCTCGTGATGAATCCTTCCACCGATCTGGCTCGAATCCGTTAGCTGGCTCTACCCATTTTCCTCGTTCATAATAGAAATCTGGATCGACTGTGGACTGAGCCCAGTCGTAGCTGATAGTCTCATCTATGCTCTTAATTGATAGCACCTTGGCCTTGTCGCATCTGCAGGTTTCCCGCGTAGCCGAGACTCGCCGTGCCTCTCTTGGAACTAGGAGCTGAACTACTCTGAGCTCAGAGCAGCATTTCCATGCTATAAATGCACCTTCCTCCGGAGGCACCATCCTGTACCATTTGGTATTTTCGTCTACGATTATGCCATCGAGATTGGCGCCCTCGAGGACTGCGGCATATAGATTCGCTCCGCTTAGGTCGCTGTCCGAGAGGTCGATATCGCGGAAGATGGCTTCGGTCATATCGGAACCTACGAACCTGCATCCGTGCATCGGGCACTCTCGAAAGAGTGTGCCCGATATGCTGGATCCGCTGAAGTCTGCACCTCTAAGGTTGCAGTTCTCAAAGCTGCAGAGCTTAAACGTGATATTTGTCATGTCAAATCCTTCGAGATATGTATCCTTGATGATACTCTCTTCTACTAGGAGCCTCTCAGATTTATCTCTATCTGTTATTAAATTTATAAACTCATCTGATGTGAATGCTTTATTCATTAACCTTCTTCTCCTCAGTTTCTTGTTATATTTCTAGTTCTTACCATGCATTTCTATGCCTTTTTTTATCAAAGTTGGCAGATTAACACTCCTCTACACATGTATCATGCCAATTGCCCACTTATGTATCACACATACATTAAAACATTTAAAAATGCAGGAGAATATTGATATTACAGAAATCATGAAGCTACCCTCTAACTGAATTATATCACTTATCACTGTGTTTTAAACTGCCGAAGGGGTCTGAAGGGGTGTACTGTAGAAATGTGCACAATAATACGAAATACAAAATCATAAAACTTATATGTTTATTCTCCCTGCTATTGTTGTGTGATTTCACAAAGAAAGTTAATATTTTTGGATTTTTCCTTGACTTTAAACCAAAGTTAGTATTAAGATATAAACAGCTTTTGAATAAGACTGACTCGATAGAGGTCGCGGAGCTCAAGAGTACCTGACAGCTACAGCGTGGGAAGCTGCTGCTAGGGAAAGGGAAATCCGCCGAAGGGAATATCACCCCAATGATATTTTCTGGGCCGGTGCAGAATATGCGCCGAACTGTCACATCGTAAAATGTGGAGCGCTATCAATGGTATATAGCTAATGTGTATTTTGCATTGCTTACGTACGAACCATGGATACGTTTCAGACGTTATTCATGGCTATTTTATTTATACGGAGGTTTTAAAATGATACGCATTAACAAAAGCAGAATTATGTACGTGTTCGGGCTTACCGCACTCTTCATAGCGGCTGTGCCGATTGTAGCAATGGCTGCTGACAGTAAGCCAGCAATGTATGCAACGATATGGGCTGTTCTACCGCCTATCGTCGCTATCGGACTAGCACTCATAACAAAAGAAGTATACAGCTCGCTGTTCATCGGAATTCTTGCAGGTGGACTTGTATATTCTGGAATGAATTTCCCTAAATTCATGAATCATGTGATGATAGATGGATTCGTTTCATCACTGTCTTCAGCGGGAAATGTAGGGATCCTAGTATTCCTAGTTATACTCGGTATGCTCGTAGCTATGATGAATCTATCCGGCGGTTCCGCTGCTTTCGGAAATTGGGCAGCTCAGAGGATAAAAACTCGCCGTGGCGCACAGTACTCGACCGTTACTCTAGGAATTCTCATTTTCGTAGACGACTACTTCAACTGTCTAACTGTTGGTAGTGTTATGAAGCCACTCACTGACAAATACAACATATCGAGAGCTAAGCTCGCATATTTAATAGATGCAACTGCAGCGCCAGTCTGCATTTTAGCTCCTATTTCATCTTGGGCTGCAGCTGTAAGCGGTTTTGTAGAGGGAAAAAATGGTCTAAGCATATTTATTCAGGCTATCCCTTACAACTTCTACGCACTTCTCACCATCGCCATGATGTTCATGATTATAACTATGAACTTCGACTATGGAAAAATGGCAGCTTATGAGAAAAATGCCGTAGAAAACGGCGACCTATTTACAGTGCAAGATACTGCAGCATTGAAGAATGACAGTGCTGCCGAGACAGTACATAAAGGAATAGTGATGGATTTGATGTTCCCAGTAATAATTCTCATCATCTCTTGCATCACTGGCATGCTATATACTGGAGGATTCTGGAGGGGCAAATCATTTGTAACTGCATTTGCAGGTTGTGATGCATCCACGTCTCTAGTGCTCGGAAGTGTTGTTTCACTTGTTATTACAGTTGTCTACTACATGATTAGAAGAGTCGTTCCTTTCTCGGAGCTTATGGAATGTGTTCCAGAGGGATTCAAATCCATGGTTTCACCAATTCTCGTTCTGACAATGGCATGGACTCTAAAAACTATGACCGATTCTCTAGGTCTAGCGCAATTCGTTGCCAATATGATGGATAAGATTCCTGGCGGATTAATCATGATAATACCTGCGATGTTCTTCCTCGTATCTTGTGCTCTAGGTTTTGCGTCTGGCACGTCGTGGGGAACATTCGGAATACTCATCCCTATAGCACTTGCAGTAACTGCGAATAGACCTGATATGATGATTGTGCTCATATCTTCCTGCATGGCTGGTGGAGTTTGTGGTGACCACTGCTCGCCAATCTCCGATACGACTATCATGTCATCTGCAGGTGCAGCTGTTAGACACCTCAGCCACGTTGAGACTCAGCTACCTTATGCTATGACCGTTCTTGCTGTATCGGCTGTATGTTATGTAATTGCTGGCATCATGGAATCGCCATGGGTTGCACTCGCGGTAGGTCTCGTACTACTATATGTGGTTCTGCGCTTCTTCAAGAGAAGAGAGGGTTCGTATGTAGTTGACGAAGCTCAGGCTATTGAGACTGCAACTGCCCGAGGTTAAGAATTGTACTATCGATGGATCTTTGAAAAATATTATCTTTAATTTAACTTTGCTGAAAAAGACTAAAAAGGGAGCTATCACTGCTATGTGATAGCTCCCTTTCTTCATTTATCGATCAGAGATGCATAAACGGGATTATATGCATTGTAGCTATAAAATACATCATCTGATCTGCACCATCAGCATCCTAGTTGTTCTGCACTAGCGCAAGCAAAGTCTTGTAAGCCACAGGTCCTGCAACCTTATAGCCTGTGCCACCGTTTTTCACCCATACTACGAAAGCATATGGATGATCTGCATCATCTATAAATCCAACAAACCACGCATCAGGTGTTCCGCTCCCCGTCTCTGCTGTTCCAGACTTTGCATAGATGTCGAGCCCTCGGAAATTACTCTCTCCATATGTAACCTTAACGTCATTTTTCATCATGCTCTTCATCTTACCTGCGGTGCCACTGCTTAGGTAATTACCTAATGAATCACCGCCAGTAACCTTTTTAAGGAAATTAGATGAACCTATTATATAAGGATTTATAGCTTTGCCGCCATTGGCAATTGCTCCCATGTAGACCATCATCGAGGCAGGATTTACGAGATCATCTGCCTGCCCGATTCCCGCCCAACTAAGTTTAACTGGGTCATCCTTTGGAAAAACGAATGTCCCCTTTGCTGTCTTAATTCCGTTTATATCGAGTGAGTTTGTCAGCCCAATCTTCTTGACGTAATCCTTCATGGCACTTGCGCCAACCTTACGAGTGATTTCTCCAAATGCACCGTTACAAGACTTTGCGAGCGCCATCTCGAAGTCAACATGTCCATGTCGCTCCGTGCACTTTATCGGTGACCCATTTACATACGTAACACCAGTACAGTTAAAGCTGAAATCATCTATATCATCGACATTATCAATTGCCGCCGCAGCGGTTACTGTCTTAAATGTCGAACCCGGCGTGAGCCTTCCCGATAGGAATGTATTGAAATATTCAGATGAACTGGAATTCGTCGGAAGTGACCCTTTAGGATCAACAGATGGCGTGCATACCATGGCCATTATCTCTCCGGTTTTATAGTTGTATACTCCGACCATCCCCTGACGATTACCTAGCGCCTTGTACGCAGCTAAATTAGCCTTTGCATCTATGGTCAAATTGATTTTGCTTCCGTCCTTAGTGGTATCATAGGTCCCGTTTAGCAGGTCATACCCTATGAGCTGCGGTCTAAATACGTTGATTGCACCTGTCGCAATATTGCCCTTTGGATCTCCAACCGCATGTACAGTTGCCTTTCTAAGTGAAGCATCAGAAGGATACACGAGTCCATCCTTTGTGCAGTTAAGCAGCATCACGCCATTTCTGTCATAGATAGTGCCGCGGTTGACTTCACCATTAGTATATATCTGCCTATTTCCATAGAAGCTCGCCCAATCTTGTCCCTTTGTTACGAACCTCCATGTAAAAATCAATATTCCTATGAATAGCGCCGCGGCGAGTAGCAGACAGATGTTCGCTCTACGCTCTAGTTTCCGCATATGCTACCTCCTTTTGTCTTCGCACCCATCACGGTCTCCTCTTAATCGCAAGGCTTGCATCCTTACGCATATCCGCAGCCTTAAAGTAGGCTAGCATTGCCCATGAACACATCGCACTAGTACCGCCCGTAGAGACGAACGGGAAGGTAACTCCAGTTAGCGGAAACAGGTCTACCGCTCCAAATATATTTAGCATGGTCTGAAAGATCATCATCGTCGCAGCACCGCATGCTGCTATCGTGTAAAACGCTGATCTTCCTGCTACGATTGAATTTACCGCAAACAGCGAGAGGGTAATGATACACAGAACGAGCAGAATTGATATTATGAGCCCCCATTCTTCAGTTACAAACCCAAACACAAGGTCTGTGTTGGAGGCTGCAACGGTCTTTAAGGATCCATTACCTGCACCAAGGCCGAGGAGACCTCCACCAGATGCATAAGACATGGTTCTAGTCTGCTGATATCCCATACCGTTGATAAAATCCGGTTCCCACACATGCCCCCAGGCATTGAATCTGCTCAGTATATACGGTTTAAACCTGAGCACAAGTATGCCCATAATTCCGGCAGCCCCTATCGTGAGTATAAGCCTCGAAAAATCACCACTTCTTAGGAACGAAATTACCAGATAGGTCACGAAGAAGATAAGCGCACCTCCGAAGTCTCCCATCTTGGCAAGGCAAGCCAGGCAGAATAAGGAAAATAGCATGAAACCATAGAGATTTTTCTTGTTGAAGAGATTCTCCATGGTTGCTGCACCGATGCATATGAATGCGAGCTTGACGATTTCAGAAGGCTGAATTGAGATGCCACCGACAGTAACCCAGTTAGCAGCTCCGAATTTAGTCGTTCCGAATATTACATTGAACAGCAGTAGCCCTATAGCGAGCACAGCGAGCACCGGCTTAATCTTCTCCGTCCTCCTCAGATCTCGCATATATATGCACATGAATATGAAGATGAAGATCCCGACAAGCGTTGCGATATACTGCTTCATTGTAAGCGCAGGGTTGGCAGAAGTCGTGACCGCTAGTCCTATAGTCGACATGAAGAAAGCTATCATCTCCATTTCAAAACCCTTGCTGCCCATGGCTCTAAAAAGAATCACATAAATCCACATAGTAGCAGAAAGTAGCGGAATTGAAAGAAGCGCCCCTGGAGTGAGATTCGTCCCCATGCCAATTATCAGCTGTATCATCGTCAGAAACTGAAATGCGGTGATAGCAACCATAAGTGGCCATGGCGAGACAGGTTTCTTGTCCATCGAGCGCATAGCATCATTATTCTTTTCCTCTTCAACACTTATCGCAGCGAGCGTGCACTTTGCACCGCCCATCGTGATTTCGTCACCAGGATTAATTATGTATTTCTTACGTGGAATGAGCTGGATACCATTGATAATGGTCCCATTCTTGGAATTCAAATCCTTAAACATCCATTTTCCGTCTTTACGGCGAATCAAAAGTGCCTGCGTATTAGAAATCGTATCAAGCTCAATACGCAGGTCAACAGATGACGATCTGCCGATAATGTTCTCCCAATGAGTGATTGGAAGTGTAACACCATCCTCAACAGATAGGTAGCCCCAGACCTCTGGAGTCACCCTAGTTGAGAGCAGCGACATGATGGACTTCATAAGAATGTATACTGCCAAAATTACGAAAATCCACCTTGATGCCGTCGTTATGTATTTTGCGAAAATAGGATTATTCTCGACAAAAGTGAGTACGGATGTAAATAAACTATCTATGGTCACCACCCCATTTACAGTAATCTCTATTTCTTCCAGGAGCTCTTGAGACTTACGATGCTGTTAAACACCTTCTCGTCATCAGTCGTTAGCTCGCTATCCGCAATATAATACCCCTTGCGGAAGAACTGAAATCTCTCGCCAGCTTTGACATCAGAAACTGATGGTTCAGCATAGCCCCAGGTCTCGTGTAGCGAATCAGGATTTAGCTCTAGATTGCCTTCCTCATCTTCAATCATGAGTGTCTGATACTCTCGTATCTTAATCTTCACTGCTGTAGAAGCCTCTACGAAATGAATTGTGCCCTTTACCTTGCGATTTCCGCCTTCGGTTCCACTCTTAGTCTCTGGATCGTAAGTGCAGAGCAGTTCCTTGATGGAGCCATCTTCGTTCTTAACAACCTCGTTGCACGTGATAAAATAACCGCCCTTAAGTCTAACCTCGTTGCCAGGGAATAGCCTGAAATACTTCTTGACAGGCACTTCCATGAAATCATCTCCGTCTATCCATAGTTCACGACCAAACGGAATTTCTCTCTCTCCAAGTTCAGGAACATTTCTATTGTTCTCAACCTCGCAAGTCTCAATCTGCCCTTCTGGATAGTTTGTAATCACTACCTTAATCGGATTCATTACGACATTACGAGCAGCAACCTTAAACTGGAGATCATCACGCACGCTAGTCTCGAGCTGTGCAAAGTCAACTGTCGAGTTGGACTTAGCTACACCGATATCATCGCAGAAGCTTCTGATTGCCTCTGGTGTATATCCACGTCTTCTAATGCCCGCAATTGTAGGCATACGTGGATCATCCCATCCTGAAACAGTACCTTCATCAACGAGCTTCTTGAGATATCTCTTACTCATAAGCATATTGGTGATGTTGAGCCTTGCGAACTCAATCTGTCTTGGCTGTGGATTCCAAAACCCAACTTCATTAAGCACCCAATCGTACAGTGGTCTATGATCCTCGAACTCGAGCGTACAGATGGAATGTGAAATCCCTTCAATCGCATCTTCAATCGGATGAGCGAAATCATACATAGGATATATGCACCATTTATCACCGGTGTTGTGGTGAGTAGCATGTGCAACTCTATATATAATAGGATCTCGCATATTTATATTAGGTGAGCTCATATCAATCTTGGCACGAAGCACCGCCTCACCGTCACCATACTTCCCAGCTCTCATATCTTCAAATAGAGCTAGGTTTTCCTGAGCTGTTCGATTTCTATATGGACTCTCCTTGCCAGGTTCAGTGAGAGTTCCTCTGTACTCCTTCATCTGCTCAGCTGTGAGCTCGCAGACATAAGCCTTGCCCTTCTTGATGAGCTGAACCGCAGCGTCATACATAGTGTCGAAGTAATCAGAAGCCCACCTCTTCTCATCCCACTCGAAGCCGAGCCAACGCACATCCTCCTCAATTGAATTTACGTATTCCATATCCTCCTTTACAGGATTGGTATCATCGTATCTGAGGTTGCATTTCCCGCCATATTTCTTAGCCGTTCCGAAGTTAAGGCAAATGGACTTAGCGTGTCCAATATGCAGATATCCGTTAGGTTCCGGTGGAAACCTCGTATACACCTCTTGGTACTTACCCTCCGCTAAATCCTCATCTATCATGTTGTGAATGAAATTGCTTCTCATCGTAGTTTCTAGTGAATGCTCTTTATCGGTAGCCATCATTGCCCTCCTCGGCTTAGTTTAGTGCATGTTCGCCAAGTCACGAACGCTAACCTTCACTCGGTTACCCGATGCGTCCACAACTTGGCGAATGCGTTAATTTTATTAAAATTATATCATAATCATGCAGTTTTCAAAAGGTGGAGCAACCCATAAGCCTTAAAAACACTGTGTAGATTATGTGGTCTAGATATCCACCCTTGCCAATATCGCTGCCGGTGTCTTGCGCATCGTCTGGAAGACCGGCATCAATCCAACTATTAGGTTAAACAGCATGAGAACAAGGAATGACAGTACGGCTACCCAAGGAGCAATATAGAACTTCGCTCCAAGTAGCGCTGTTGTATGGCTGAGCACGTAATAAGCGCCCGCTATACCAGGAATAGCTGTAATCGCCGTGATTACTGCAATCTCTCCTATGAACATCTTATATATGTCGCGTTTCTTGAGCCCGATGGCTCTCATTGTGCCAACTTCCTTAATTCTAGAGAGGAATGACGACCTAAGCATCAAGAAGAGCTCTATTAGCGCAACTAAGATGATAATCCCCGCTGCAGTGAATGTGCTTCTGATATTCTGTGCTTCTGAAAGCTCATACTTCTCCTTATCACGGTCATAGTTGATTTGCACCGAATAACCCTGCTCAGTAAGTTTGTCAGCAAGCACACCTGGTTCATCCGAGTACACGGATACAACTCTCTGCTTTGATATATATCCTAGCAGGATTGTGTGATTAGTCGTGTAGTACGCATCGTCATCTTGTGAATCTGTCGTGTAGTATCCGACTACCTTGAGCTTATGATTGTTTATGTTTGCGGAAATCTCTTTGTTAAGTGGCATATCCTCTTCATGAGTATCTCGCACTACAACCTCGTAATCATTCGCTGGCGCCTTGCCCTTCTTGATCTTGATTGACGAAGGTGCATAAGCATAATCTGTGATTGGATTATCGCTGTCTTGATTGGATCCTTCATTCGCATCTTCTATTGGCATGCTAGAAGGTGCATCGAGTGTCGAAGTTGACTGGCTATACATGAGCACATCCTGGCAGTAGCTGTCTGCAAAGAAAGCAGATGGTGAATTTAAATTCGAAATCCCTGTTATCGTGAATTCTCCGAGGTTTTTCACTTTGATTTTTCGACCAATTAGATCGGATGTCTTGATTATACCGACTTCCTGAACAACTCTCGACTTGAACATCTTGTCCACAAGCAGTTTATCTATGACAATGCCTCTATCGTCAGTCGGAAGCTTGCCCTTATACAGCTCTTCTTCCTTGAGCACACTCATCGGTGTTATCGACGCGCCAAACTGCATCTCGTAATTTGAGCTCTGCAGATATTCGGTAAATGGCATCCTCAGCATCACCTGCGTATTGCCTGTAAACGCGGCTCTCACCCCCTTGGTGTTCCGAAGCGTTTCGGCGAGTGTTGGGTCCTTCTTGGTGTTATTAACAGTTATATAGTTCGCATTAGTGGTGAGAAAGTCTTTTTCTTTGATATCCAGAGCTCCGAGCACATTGCTTACAGCTACAAATGTGAATATCGAAGCGAACATAAATCCTATGAGCAACAGTTTCTTGAGTCTGTTGAACTTCGCAACTGTCTTGAACCCGTTTGTAAACATCTTGATTGGCGAGTACAGCGAGGTGTACCTAGCCTTATATCCTTCAGGCAGATACTTGTCATACTCGAAGCGATTATTCTCGTATATACTGGAATCCATCGCCGAGTAATGGTCATCGATTAGTTCGATATTGGAATTCTCGTCCACAACGTTATATTTACCACCTGTATCTACGTACAGATTACCAGCTCTAAGGACTAGCTTTATACCAGCCTCAGAAAGCCCATCGCTATAAACATCAACCTGAATATCTTGGTTGCCATATGCATCATGTTTAGGCATATCCTTGAGATATATCTTATTCTCTAGTTGATAATCAAGATAGTTATCAGTATCGTTTTCTCTATCGCCGACGACCTTTCCATCCTTCATGTCTATGATTCTCGATGAATAGAACTCCGCTATTTTCTTCTCGTGTGTTACGAGCAGAACTAGTCTGTCCCTCGAAATAGTCTTGATGATATTCATGACCTCGATTGTGTTCGCACTATCGAGGTTTCCAGTCGGCTCATCGGCTATGATGATGCGCGGATTCTTGACAATGGCACGCGCGATTGCGACGCGCTGTCTTTGTCCTCCTGAGAGCGCATCGGTCGTCTTGTTTCTAAACTGATAGATTCCTACTGACTTTAGGCAGTAATTAACACGTTCTTTGATTACATGCTTATCTTTGATCCCAATCATTCTAAGCGCAATTGCGACATTTTCGAATACCGTCATCCTGTCGAGCAGGTTAAAGTTTTGGAAAATATACCCTATCTTAGCATTACGTATCGAATCTACCTTCGATGCTCTCATCTTGGATATGCAAGCATCATCGATAAATATCTTGCCCGAATTAACCTTATCAAGTCCTCCGATAGCATTTAAAAGCGTCGTCTTGCCACATCCAGATGGTCCGAGTAGCGCTACAATGCCGGTCTCCGGTAACTCCAGAGAGGTGTCGTTAATTACATGTATTTCATTAGCTTTACGCTTATTGAAAAACTTATTTACATGTTGCAACTTAATCATTTTTAGTCCTCCTCTCTATAAATATTCATCGCCGACTTCTTGAAAATTTTGCGCGAGTATCTGTTTGCGATGAGAAGCGACATGAGCATAAGCGCTACCGTAAGAATGATGTAATCCTTAAATTCTAGATATAATAGCGCATTTTTAAGCGCTTTTACATTCACCAGACCCTTCGAGGCAAGATAAATGCCCACGAAATCTACCGCAAGTGCAATTGCCATCATCATCAACAATTCGATGCGCAGAATCGCACTCGTATTCTTCCTCGTACCACCGAGAATTCTTAGTGTCGCATAGTACGAATTTCTCGATCTCATAATCAGTCTTATTATCGTATAGGCGATAAAGAACAGCACCACAAATCCTATAGCCGTGAAAATAACCTGAACCAGTTTTACCAGGAACAGCTGTGGTAAAGGATCCTTTGTAATCATCTTCTTCATCGAAAACGTCTTGTATACGCCGAACTTGTCGATTGATGAAGCCAGAGCATTCGCATTGAGATCATTATCTGCAAATACGCTTATCTGATAGTTCCCTCGATTGTATAAGGTGTCATAATCTTCAGGATTTATATATACTCTCGCATTTTTTGTCTCATAATCATCCTTCGAAATTCCGAGCAGCTTCTGTGCGCTACTCTTACTCACACTCTTTGTAGTTTTGAGTGCAATATCCGCGGAATAATATATATTTGAGATTGAGATGTTAAGCGGTTTATTCTGCCATTTTTCGTCCTTGTAGTTCTTAGTCTGATCTTCATAGATGTATGCTTCACCCTTTGGTACGTTAGGATTCGATTCTATAAATGACCTGGCATTGGCCTTTTTCACCTTTTGACCGCTGAAGTCAACTACGGCACTTGATTTTGTGCTAAGTGTGTTCATTACTACTTTTCTCGCAAGAGCATCGCTGCAGTAGTACTTTACGGTTCCAGTGCTTGGGTTGATTCCGGATTTAAACGCATCATCATAAACTATAACGCCCGTCACTCTGACCTTTCCAACTTGAAGGGTTTCTCCATCCTCGTCTCCCATAAGATCAAATTCCTTGCAGAGGAGCTCATCTTTATTCCCCTTAAGCGCATCGTATGTCGTCGTAGACTTGTCTGTTACTACGACTATGTCATTTTCCTGCTCTGGTAGCTTTCCGTACGTTAGGTCCTTTGTCTTTATCTTCTGCCCTGGATAGAGAAGTCCTGTCATAAAGATATTTGAATCGAGTGTAATCCTAGAATCAACAACGGGATCTTCTTTGATGATGCTTTTGACATGCTTTAGCTTTTCAATCTTTGCATAATCCTCATCTGTAAACGCAGAGTTATCTGACTTCTTTACGATTATCCGATCTGCACTAGTGTTGCTAAAGTACTGATTGCCAAGGCTATTGATATCTTGTCTGTGCAGCGACTCTTTCGTGGACGAATACTGTCCTAGCACAGATGTCGCAACGAATATATAGATTATGAACAATAGAATAAACTTAGTCGGTAGATTGAACGTATTCCTGACACCAAGCCTTAACTCGTTCATAAGCCCCATCTCATCATGACGAGTCAATTTAGATGCATTACACTTAGCCCTTTCTGATCGTGATTCAGCTCTCTCAGGAGTATATGATCGTTCTGCTTTGGCTTGCTTTTTTAAAGCCTCCACTTCTTCAGCTTCTCTCTCCATATTTCTAGCTGCTCTACCTCTACGCATAGGGACCGGTGATATCTCATCGCCTTCAAGCTCTTCTTGCTTGATTCTATTTACAACATCGGAATATCTAGAATCTTCTGGCACTTCAAAATCGTCAGAATCTGCCGCTTCAAACTCACCTTCGGAGACCCCAGGAATTATTAGTTCTGACCCTAGCACTTCACTTTCTTGTTCTTCGTTCTGTCTAATCCCTGGATCATACTGCATATTAGCACTCTCCTGTTCGACTGAACTCTGCTGTCCGCTATCCTGTAATTCTTCATTATCTGAATGAAATGCTATTATTTGACGTTCTCTGACCTTCTTATCCTCTATTATCTTTCCGTCATGAACTGTTATTTTGCGGGTGACGAATTTTTCAACCTGCTCGTAGTTATGAGTTACGATAACTACAAGCTTGTCCTTGGAGATTCTGTAAAGCGTTTCAATAACCTTTGCAGCTGAAGCCGTATCTAGATTACCTGTTGGCTCGTCCGCAACTATGATAGGTGCATCTTTGGCAAGCGCACGCGCAATCGCCACTCGCTGCTTCTGTCCGCCGGAAAGTCTCGATGCCTTAGTCCTTCTGTATTCACCGAGATTTACGAGTTCAATAAGTTCATTTACACGTTCCTTGCAATCGCTGTGCTTCATGCCGCACATCAGCATCGATAGTTCGATGTTCTGATACACGCTATAACTGTTCACAAGATTAAAATCCTGGAAAATATTACCGATAAATGTCTTCCTATACCTCTCGTAATCCTCCGTCTTGAAGGCGCTTGTGTCCTGTCCGCCAACGAACATTTCACCTTCTTCGTAAGTGTCTAGCCCAGAGATTACGTTAAGCAAAGTGGATTTTCCGCTTCCACTCTCCCCTGTAATAGCAACGAACTCGCCCATGTCAAGGTTGAGATCTATTCTAGATAGTCCTGTACTGACAGTATCCTTGTTGGTGTAATACTTGGACACCTTATGTAGCTCAATCATGTGTGACATATGTTCCTCCTGTGCTCATGGTTTAATAGAGAACACCTGTTGTTTAATCAGATTTTAATGGGGCAAGTAATTGTTTTCAACAATATTCATATTCATTAATATATTGCTAATAGATTATTAATAATTGCATGCGATTCTTAATTATATGTATTGTGTTAATATTATGATTCATTCATTTGACCAACTCTGCCATTCGCAGTATAATTACATACATAATCTCAATATCTATCTGCAGGTGTAGTTTAATGGTAAAATTCGAGCTTCCCAAGCTTGCGTCGAGGGTTCAATTCCCTTCACCTGCTCCATGCAAAGGAGGTGCAAATGCACCTCCTTTTTGTTATTCGTGTGGAATTGAACCCGAGACGCAAGCCATATAATCGGAGAGGGGGCGAATCTGGGTGTACCATATCACAGGCAAACACCCAGAAAACCGCTGTCAAGGCGCGTAGCCCGCAGCGCGGCGCCGAAGGCGACCTTGATAGCGGGATATTCCCTTCACCTGCTCCATGCAAAAAAGCAGACGGTTCATCCGTCTGTTTTTTTGTATATAACGAAGTGGGAATTGAACATGAGACGCAAGCTATACAATCGGAGAGGGGGCGAATCTGGGTGTATCCTACCATAAGCAAACACCCAGAAAACCACTGTCAAGGTGCGTAGCCCGCAACGCGGCGCCGAAGGCGGCCTTGATAGCGGGATATTCCCTTCACCTGCTTTCTGTTATTACAACACCCTCCCCACTGAACCATTCAGTAGGGAGGGTGCTACAGTCTGTATTTCTTATGTGCCTAGTGAATTATTTGCATCTATAATCTCTACGCAGATCCCCGTGTACTCTCTTTATCATATCTCCATACGGATTAAGAATATCGTCGATATCAAATTCATCATATGGAAGCAAGCAGTAGTAATCATTTACACGAGTAGGCTCTGTCACACCTTTACGAGTTTCAGCAGACACTTCGCCTTTTCCGATTATGTGTAGAACCTGAAACTCATCATCATAGATCATTTCCTCAATATCATCATCAGCGATGAAGAAGGTGTATACCGTAAGCTTTTCCTGATAGATGTAATAAATTCCCTCATCGCTCATCTCATATCTAACATTAAGTAATCCCTTAAATGGTGGATTGCTGATTAAGTTGCGCTGTCTTCCTGCCATGAAAATTATAAGTGCTGCTACCCAAATCGACACATGTAGATACCACTGCGGAACATTCGCATGCTTAATCGTGTAATAAAGCATTCCCAGAATTATTGCAGCCCCTAGTATAAGAGTCACACCTACAGCGCTGTTCTGCTTCCTTCGTGTAGGATGCGCTTCTGCCCATCTATTGCAGAGCATCTTTATCATCGGTAGCTGGCAATAATATATATCACGTTCGTTGTTTTCCATGTTAACCTTTCTATGCATATAAGCCGCGTGGCCTTTACCAGGCGACGTATCTGCTTTCAAATATTTTTGCCTTTTTAGTAATTGAAAATCTTACTTTTTCGCCCCAGTCATCGCCATTAAATCTATCCACGTGTCGTATTCTTCAGCAGTGAACAGTCCGAGTGAAGTCCCTGCTTCACACAGCGTCGAATTGTCTGCATGCGCCTTCTTTGCAACCTTAGCAGCATTCTCATAACCGATATGTAGATTAAGTGCGGCAGCTACCATAAGCGAACGGTGTGCGTTTTCATCCATCTTTTCAGAATTCACTGTGATGCCTTTTACGCACTTTTCTTCAAGCGAAATTAGCGAATCAGCTAGTAGATTCGCAGATTCTATAAATGCATCTATAAGCACTGGCATGAACACATTGAGCTCGAAGTTACCCTGCGAAGCTGCCAGTCCGACTACAGTGTCATTCCCCATTACCCGTACAGCCACCATCGTCGCAGATTCAGTCTGAGTTGGGTTTACCTTGCCTGGCATGATTGAACTTCCTGGTTCGTTCTCGGGAATTAGAATCTCTCCGAGCCCACATCTAGGTCCGCTTGAGAGCCATCTGATATCATTGGCCATCTTCATCAAATCAGCAGCAAGGGCCTTCAGTGCTCCGTGTGCAAATACGTACGCATCCTTGGAGCTTAGAGAATGAAACTTATTAGGTGCTGTGATAAATTCTTTCTTTGTTAAGCTCGTCAGCGCTTCGGCAGCTCGCTCAGCAAATCCATCTGGTGCATTTAGCCCAGTACCCACTGCCGTTCCGCCGAGAGCGATCTCTCTTAATCCATCGAGCGACTTTAGAATGTTATCGTAGTCGTGCTCGAGCATCGAACGCCATCCGCTGATTTCCTGCCCAAAGGTCATCGGAACAGCATCCTGTAGATGAGTCCTTCCAGTCTTGATGACCTTCATGTATTTTGCTTCTAGTGATTTGAGCGTCACTATCATAGTGTTTAGTGCTGGTAATACTCTATCTTCGAGTACAAACACAGATGCAATGCTCATAGCTGTTGGGAATGTATCATTGGAACTCTGTGACATATTGACATCATCATTTGGATGAAGTACCGCTACGCCAGCCATCTCCTTTGCACGTCCTGCAATGACCTCATTTACATTCATGTTGGTCTGCGTACCGCTGCCAGTCTGGTACACGACGAGCGGAAAGTTCTCATCTAGCTCACCGTTCAGAATCTGGTCGCATACTATCATTATGTAAGAAGCCTTCTCAGGCGCAAGCCTGCCGAGATCCATATTGGCACAAGCAGCAGCATTTTTAAGGTATGCAAACGCGCGGATAATCTCAATCGGCATAAGCTTACCAACCTTGAAGTTCATTGAACTGCGCTGTGTCTGTGCGCCCCACAGTTTATCTGATGGCACCTTTACTTCGCCCATCGTATCGTGTTCTATCCTGTATTCCATTTAGGCCTCTTTTCGAATTAATAGTTGCAAAATAGAGGATAGGCAATGCCACTCGACCTGGTCTTTGACCCCACACTTGCCTTGACCCGAGTTTCCCGGAGGACTTACTTCTAAGCTACGCCATGATCACTACCGTCTCCGCAGCAGCTTACGTGGATCCCTTTGCCCGTAGCTGGCTTGGACTTTCAACCACGAACATGACCTTGCCATATCCTACTTGCTAGAATACCATTTTAAACACCGCTTTACAAACAGCATTTATACTGCCTCCTTTACCATGTCCGCTCCTGCCGCAAACGTCATGACGTCAGCACGACTAACCCCTGCCGCCTTGAGCAGCCTTGCGATTGAATCAACAGTTGCTCCAGTCGTGTAAATATCATCGACTATAAATATATTTTTTCCGAAAATTTTCCGCCTCATCCCTTCATATACCTCAAATGCAGACCTCACATTGTTGAGGCGCTCCTCGGGTGAAAGCCTCTTCATCACCCCAGTGCTCTTGCACCTCATCACAACATCTGCTCTATACTCTATCCCCATTAGCCTCGCCAGCTCCTTGGCGATAAGTGCCGCTTGATTAAAACCTCGTTTTCGCTCCTTAGTCACATACATGGGAACTGGGATTATGATATCTGGATACTCTTCTATACCTGCAGCTTCAAGCCTGTCATACATAATCTCTGCTATTATCGGTGCGATATACGTCTTGCGCTTATACTTTAGGTTGAATATAATCTCCTTCTCGTACATTCCGTACTCGGTGCATGTATACCCTCTGTCAAATGAGTGTCCGTGTTCCCTGCAGTTGTAACAAATTGAGAGAGGATTGTGGTCCCCGAGTAGCTTGCCACATTTGTCGCAGGTTCGCACATTCGCCCAGCTTATATTGTCTGAACAAGACTTGCACAGGCTGTATGGGACTGATGAGTCGATTAGCCTCCCACAGCAAATACAATATAATGAGTCCGGATATATGAGTCCTAACAAAGTATCTATCAATAAAAAAACCTCCTACGATATCACTTTTAATTCTATGATATCGTAGAAGGAATTCCCTTCAGCACAGATTTATATATGTGGCAATCAGAGTTTTACTTTCCAAGGGCTTGTACAACCTCTTTAATCGGTACATCATTGCTACAAAATACAACAGCCTTATCTGTAAGCAATATATAGTAGCAATCATACTGATAGGTTCTATATCCCTCCCTTGAAGTCTCTAATCCGCCGGCAGTCAGCATATCAACAGTTACCCAGCTTTTCTCATAATACTTTTTAGCGGTGATTTTATTAGCACTAAATGTTGAATATGTCATTTCGCTAATTCCATACTTGTAAACATTCTTTCCCTCAACTTTTCCGACCAAATCCAAAGACCTGTCCTTTGTCCAGTCAAAATGTGGCATATTACTAACTCCATGCAGGTTCCATTGAGCAAAATAGAATGTCACTCCCAACCCCACCACTATAATAGCCAGTATTGTTCCTAAAATAATTGATATTTTTTTGTAAAAATTAACTTCATTTCTTCTATCGTAATTCATATCCCTTGTCTCCTTGTAAGTAACTCGATGGATATAACGACTTAAGTGAAGCACGCACTTATGACATTTATGCACAGTATAGCACAGTATAAAATACCATTTTCTATACTTATTTTATATTAAATAATATTAAATTTTTACAAAAGACCGCCCATATCGACTTCCCTGAGCCTAGCCTCAAGCCCAGTATAGCGTTCATCTATTCTGTTGTTATCAATCATCCTATGCATACGCTCCTCTGAGCCAACCAGGATCACAAGCTTCTTACCCCTAGTGATTGCTGTATATAGTAGGTTTCTCGTCGCAAGCATCGGTGGAAATCCTGATATCGGCATAATTACCACAGGGAATTCACAGCCTTGACTTTTGTGCACAGTTACCGCATATGCAAGCTCAAGCTCATCGAGTTCCTCGCTATCATAGGTCACAAATCTGCCGTCAAAATCCACAACCACCTTGGCATTATCATTATCTATAGTATTGATTACGCCCATGTCACCGTTGAATATGCCGCGTCCACTCTGCCTTCCGAGCTGCTGCCATTCCATCTGGTAGTTGTTTCTGATCTGCATGACCTTGTCACCCTCACGGAAAACCTTGGAGCCAAACTTCCTTTCATTTAGCTCTTCCGAAGCAGGATTGATTATGCTCTGCAGCATTTCGTTGAGGCTTGCAGTTCCAAGGCCACCTTTTCTGGTTGGTGTAAGCACCTGAATATCACCATTGCCCTTAACGAAGTCGTAGTAACTTTCAAGCCTTCCAGTGACAAGCTCTTCAATCGTCTCTCTGATCTCTTCTTCGCCTCTTCTGTGCATGAAGAAGAAATCGCTATCTCTACCGCCCGTTTCAGGATATTCGCCACTGTTAATCGAGTGCGCATTCACAACGATGCGGCTCTCACTCGCCTGTCTAAATATCTCCTCAAGCCTAATAGTCGGAACATAATCACTGTTAATCATGTCTAGTAGCACGTTGCCTGCCCCAACAGACGGTAGCTGGTCAGCATCGCCAACTATTATAAGCCTACTATCGTCCTCAAGAGCACTCAGAAATCCATCCATCAGCATGAGGTCAATCATCGACGCCTCATCCACTATGAAGGAATCCTCTTCGAGTGGATTTTCTGCATTTCTGCCAAATTCCATCTCGTTCTCATCCTCCGAGTACACGTACTCAAGAAGCCTATGTATAGTCATCGCCTCAACGCCAGAGGTCTCTGTTATGCGCTTAGCTGCACGTCCAGTAGGAGCAGCGAGAGCTACCGAGATGCCCATTTGTTTGAAAATCCTTACGATAAGATTGATAACCGTTGTCTTACCTGTTCCAGGTCCACCCGTAATAATCGTAATCTTGTTGGTCAGAGCAGCACGAATTGCCTTTCTCTGGTCACCAGATAGCTGAATCCGCTCCTCCGCTTCTGCGGCGTTAATAAGGTTGTCTGGGTCAGCAGCAAGCGGCGGCATATAGCCATTCATAATCCTCTTGATATGATACGTTACGCTCTGCTCCGCTTGATAGAAGAAATGCTGGTACACCACAGGTACACCATCAAGTGAATCTAGCTCAATTTCTCCCGCAAAGGCAAGCGTTGTAAGGTTTTCCTCGATTAACTCACTCGATATATCCAGTAACTTTATTGCGCTCTCAAGCAAAATATCCTTAGGTACATAAGTGCTGCCACTATTCGAAAAAACCGACAGTGCATACTTGATGCCGCTCTGAATTCGGAACTCGCTCTCAGCCTCTATTCCGATTCTATCCGCAATCTCATCCGCCTTATTAAAACTGATGCCGTAAATATCTTCGACTAGCGTGTAGGGATTTTCTGTTACAACCTCGAGCGACTTATCTCCATATAGCTTGTATATCTTAACTGCCTGCGCCGGCTGAATTCCATACCCTCCGAGACCAAGTGAAATCTTGGTAAATTCACGCGACTCCTTGTATGACTTTGCGATTTTCTCGACTGTCTTAGGTCCTAGACCATTTATGGATAGCAGCGCCTCTGGATTTTCCTCGATTATATCAAGTGCGTCTTTGCCGAACTTATCGACAATTCTCTTGGCCATATTAGGGCCTATTCCTCTGATAGCTCCAGATGCAAGAAATACCCTTATACCTTCCGCATCATCAGGTAGCTGTTCCTCATACGCAGATACGTTAAACTGCTCACCATAACGCGGGTGAATCTTGAAGTTACCCTCCAGCTTGTACGTTATCTCGGGATTTATCGCATGGAACATCCCTGAGATTTTAAACTGCTCATCTTCCGTCTCGAAGAGGCATATCGCAAAGCCGTTGGATTCATTATTGTATATTACTTGCGTGATCTTACCGATCTTGATTTCCGTAACTGCCATTAACGCATCCTAATTCGCAAGCTATCGGGCTCTTTAAATCAAGTCATCTAAGCAATTATGACGCCTATCCCGAATGCCGCGTTTTAATTACACTGCCTAAAACGTGCGCTTATACAGCCTTCTATTATCCAGTGGCCACACACGATCACCGAACTCACCGTCTGAAACTCCCTTGAGTCCTTCCTCCATATCGAACATCCTCGCATCGACAATGTCCAGGTAGTGCAGCATCTCTGCCTCTGGGAACAGTGGCTTCTTAGGGCTTCCAAACTCGGGTTCGTAGTGATGAGAGAGTATCATGTGTTCGAGCAGTACCGCCTTTTCTTCGCTGATACCGAGTTCCTTGCAAAGGTCATTTACAAGAGTAATTCCCTGTACGATATGCCCGAGCATCTGTCCCTTAAACGAATAGCCTGGCGATATGCCGTTCTTATCCGACAGAATCTCATTGAGCTTCTCGATATCGTGAATCGCAACGCCAGCAACCAGAAGGTCTCTGGATAGATTCGTGTATACCTCGCACAGCCTGTTAGCACTCATCATCATGCGCTTGATGTGATAGAGCAGACCGCCGTACTCAGCGTGATGGTTGGACATCGCCGCTGGATAGTACATAAGTTTCTCTTTATTGCCCTCATATAGATGTAGACATAGCTTCTTGAAATCCTCATCCTGCATAGCGTTGATCTCACCGATAATATATTCATACATATCTATCGGCTTTTCAGGCGCTGACTTCACAAAATCACTCATCTCTAGATCATCCTCTTCAGTGGCAAGCCTAATCTGATTGATGCGCAGCTGAGTTTGTCCCTTCCAATCAGTCACAGATCCTCTCACCTTAACGAGGTCTCCGACCTTGAGAGACTTCAGAAATTCGATGTTATTCTCATCCACATCCCACTTCTTGGCGGAGAGGTCTCCTGTTGCATCGGTCAGCATCACATCCTGATACTCCTTACCATTCGAGCCAACCTTAATCGAAGTGGCTTTAATCATAAAGAAGTCGGTGATATTGGTGTTCGGTTTTATATCTATTACGTTCACATTTTTCATGTGTATACCTCCTAAATTTACCTTTTGATTATACAACACTTTTCTAGGTGTCGCCACACCACGCGCCCTCCATTGAGGGCAGTTTGGACATGTGGTAAAATTATAGAAATCATGAAGAAAGGGCTTGAAAATGGGATTAAATGATACTCCTTCGGGAAATAGATATACAATCGGATTATTCGGACCGCGAAATGTCGGTAAATCTTCGCTCGTAAATAAGCTTCTCGGGCAGGATTTAGTGCTTACCTCGGACATTGCAGGTACTACGACAGACCCCGTCTCTAAAAGCATGGAACTCCTACCTATAGGGCCAGTCTTGTTCGTAGATACGGCAGGGCTCGACGATGAGGGCGAGCTCGGTCTAAAGCGTGTAGATAAGTCATATGAAGCCCTCAGAAAGTGTGACCTGGCGCTGTTTGTGCTCGATGCGAGCAGGCAAGGCGGTAAATTCTCAAATATGGCAGAGCAATTCCTTAGAGAATCTCGCAAGAGAAATATGCCCACTATAGTCGTGGTCAATAAATGCGAGAGTATAGAAGATTCAGTTTCATACAGAGAGTGCTTTGACATCCCTGCCGACGTCCCTATCGTCTGTACGGATGCACTCAGCGGTTCAGGCATCGAAGACCTTAAGCAGGCTATTATAAGATGTGCAAAGCAGGATGACTCTCCTATCGGTTTAACGGATGGAATCGTCAATAAGGGTGATGTCGTGCTACTCGTCACTCCGATTGATTCTGCTGCACCTAAGGGAAGATTGATTCTACCTCAGCAGCAAGTCATTCGAGATATCCTGGATAAGGGGGCAATGGCTCTTGTGGTCAAGGAGACGGAAGTCAAGGCTGCTATTACTGCTCTCGGCAAGGCTCCAGATATAGTAATCACCGACTCACAGGCGTTTAAGTCAGTGGCAAACGACATCCCTCCTGATATGCCACTTACGTCTTTTTCGATTATATTTGCAAGACAGAAGGGCGACCTAGCGCAGCAGCTTCAAGGCGCACGTGCACTCGATACACTTGAGGCTGGTGACAGAATTCTCATCAGCGAAGGCTGTACTCACCACCGCCAGTGCAACGATATCGGCACAGTCAAGATACCTAAGCTAGTTCGCAAGATTCAGCCAAATGTAGAATTCGACTGGACTTCAGGCGGCGAGTATCCACGCGACCTCAGCGGTTATAAGGTCATAATTCACTGTGGTGCTTGCATGCTAAACAGGCGCGAGATGCAGTATAGACTCGGCGAGGCGGACACGCAAGGTATCCCAATCGCGAACTACGGAATGGTAATCGCATACTGCAACGGAATACTTGAGAGGGCGATTCGCCCGTTTGGAATATAGGAGGATATTATGGATTTTGATGCAAAAAAAGCTGTTGATGCAACCGTAAAATGGATCAGCGATTGGTTTAAGTTGAACGGTCCCGGCTGCAACGCAATAATCGGGATCAGCGGAGGTAAGGACAGCTCGATAACTGCTGCCCTTCTGGTGCAGGCACTCGGCAAGGAACGAGTAATCGGAATCATGATGCCTAACGGAGAGCAGAGCGATATGGACATGGCGCTACTCCTGACTAACCACCTCGGTATAGAGAGCCATGTCATCAACATAGAAGCGGCTTACAATGGTGCAGTTAAGGACATCGAGTGCGCAATTGGCGAACTCAGCAAGGATTCTCTTATCAATCTAGCTCCCCGCCTCAGAATGGCGACTCTATACGCCGTCGGTCAGTCGAGAAATGGCAGGGTTGCTAACACCTGCAACCTTTCCGAGGACTGGGTCGGCTACTCAACTAGATACGGAGATGCGGCAGGTGACTTTAGTCCGATTTCGTCTTTTACAACTGCCGAAATCCGCGCAATGGGCCGCGTGCTTGGAGTACCCGAAGTCCTGATTGAGAAGGTCCCTTCTGATGGTCTTAGCGGAATGACAGACGAGGATAAGCTCGGCTTCACTTACGAAGTCCTCGACCGCTATATCAGAACTGGAGAAATCGAGGATCCTAAAACTAAGGAGCGAATCGATATGCTTCACGAGCGCAATCTATTCAAGCTGCGCTATATGGATAGTTTTAAGTATGAGGGGTAGGGGCAGTTCACATTTAGCTATAATAACCGGAGCCAAAAATACTGGAGCTAGGTCATCGGACCTAGCTCTTTCTTATCTTACAACTTGTTATTAATCAGAATTCCTCGTGCTACTTATCCCCTAGAACCGCCTTTATAACTTCGACAAGCTCATCCATCTGTTCCTTTGTTCCTATTGTTACTCTTATATAGTCATCTATCCTAGGTTTAGCAAAGTGGCGCACAAGTACCCCGCGTTCCTTAAGCTTCTCATATAGCTCTCGGCCACCGAAGCCGTCCAGCTTCATGTAAAGGAAATTTGCCTGAGATGGTAGCACCTCGAATCCTAGAGCATTCAGCTTATCCGCTGCATAGTCCCTCGCCTCAATTATTCTCTGCAGGTTCTCCTGATAGTAGTCCTCCGCATCAACTGCCGCCTCTGCCAGAATAAGTGACATAGCATTGACCGCATAAGGATTTGTCGAATACTGCATCTTGGTCAGATCTTCGATTAGAGCAGCATCTCCTATCGCAAAACCAAGCCTTCCTCCTGCAAAGCTCCTCGACTTCGAGAAAGTCTGCACGACAAGTAGGTTGTCGTATTTGCGAGTTAATGGAATCGCCGATTCAGCACCGAAACCTGCATACGCCTCGTCTATAATCACTACATTATCGGGATTCGACCTAACGAGCTCCTCTATCTGGGTACGTGTGAGTGCGATTCCAGTCGGAGCGTTTGGATTAGGTAAAACTATATTCTTATCTATTCCTATGTATCCTTCCAGATCAAGAGTCAAGTCATCACGCAGCGGCTTAATCTCATAATTTATCTCATGGAGACGTGCCACAACCTCGTAGAAGCTATAGGTAACATCGGGTATAACGATGCTGTCGTTCGTGTCGTTCCAAGCCATGAAAGCGAAGTTCAGAATATCATCTGAGCCATTTGACAGGAACACATTCTCTGGCTGCACTTCGTACAACTCAGCCATCTTGACCTTGAGTTTCCTGCCTGTCGGGTCTGGATAAAGGCGCATCTGCTCCATGTCAGCATCACGCATCGCTTGGTATACGGCAGGTGCAGGTGGGAACGGCGACTCGTTGGTGTTGAGCTTGAGATATTTCCTATCCTTGGGCTGCTCGCCCGGTGTATATGACTTGAAGTCCTTGTATAATTCTCTGATAAATCTGCTCATGACTATTGATGTTCTTCTGTATCTCCGTTTTCTTTAAAATTATTATTTTTATCCAGTACAGTTTTGTACCCGCCCCCTCCATACATAAGGCATTTGTTTACCCTCGTAATCGTAGCGGAGCTTGCACCAGTAAGTTTGCTGATTTCATTAAAAACTCTGCCATCTGTAAGAAGTCTAGCTACCTCAAGCCTGTGCGCTAGGTCTTGAAATTCTTTAATCGTACAAATGTCCTCGAAGAACTTTATGCACTCCTCCTCAGTCTCTAGCGACAGAATCGCGTCAACAAAGTTCTGTAGCCATCTTGATTCAACTTTATTCATGTTCGATACCTCGATTTAATTCAATATAAGATATGAATCTATACTATCACTTTAGCACGCTAAATTCAAACAGTGAAATTATGATCGATTGATAACCTTGTAAGTTAATAACACATTGTACAAACTTAAGGAATATAAAAAGTGCGACGAGATGACTCGCCGCACATTAGTGGTTAAAATATTTATATTGAGTATTTAATTATTCGTCAGTCTCAGAAAACATATCCTTGCTAACGTCGCAAAGAGGGCAAGCCCAATCTTCTGGTAGATCCTCGAATGCAGTTCCTGGCTCGATTCCGTTATCTGGGTCACCAACTGCTGGGTCATAAACGTATCCACAAACGTCACATACATACTTCTGCATATCAATATCCTCCTCTAAAATTAAATCTAATTTTGTAATCAATTGTTTATAAATCGATTGTATCACATTTAATTTAATTGTAAAGTAATTTTGTGTTTTATATATAGAACATTTTCCGGTTTATTTGCTTCACCTCTGTGGCGCGATAGTTCCCTGAGCTTGCAGGAATCACAAAGCAATGATACATTAGACTCTGTAGAAAGGAGCCTCGAATTGAAGATTAAAATCATTGCCATTATATGCGCACTGAGTTTCATGGTAGCTGCACTGCTGACTGCAGCAGATATAACTATGTATCATATCCCAGGGTATTACCGCCACCAATTTGAAGAAAAAGACGTGCTCGGCGACTTGAACCGCAATATAGATATGGACAACGTGATGTCTGCGTTTAGCGAGATGATGGAGTATCTGCGCGGAAATCGCTCTAATCTGAATATCGAGGTGACTGCCGATGGTACTCGGCAGGAGTTTTACACTGCGCGAGAAAAGGTTCATCTTAGGGATGTGCGTGCCATCTTCCTCAAAGCTTATCTGGTAAGGCTGATAGCCACTCTAATATTCTTTATCTCTCTCATCTGTATTTTTATTTACTATAAATACAGAGCATCTTACCGTTCATCAATTTGCAAGACATTCATCAATACATGCACAATTACAAATGCCGCCTTCCTGCTGGTAGTCGGAATAGCGGCTGTAAATTTCGATAAAGCATTTATGATATTTCATAAGGTGCTATTTGCAAATAATTACTGGAAGCTTAACCCGAACGAGAGCGACCTCATCAACTTACTGCCACAGTCGTTCTTCGAGCATACGGCACTCGTGATATGCGGAATCTACTTTGTCATGGTTTCGATTGCTGTGTTTGTGACGTTGAAATTGCGACCCCGAAGCTAATTGAATCGCTTATAGTACTTCTTGTTGAACTGCTTCTGCAGGTTGATTCGTGGTTTGCGATTGACGTTGGCTTCGACAATGAACCCGAAGTTATTGTATATGTCTTTGTAAAGTGCATCCTGATCTACAGTCTTGATATCTATTTTATCATGTCCAACCGATGAGTCATAGACGAGGGTTAGATTAAAGGCATCATCGAAATAGTAGCTCTTATACGTGACATCATAATAACCAAATCGAAGTTCTGTTTCTCCTAGATCGCAACTTAAGATAGCTTGTTCACTATCTGTATAATTATTGCAAATGGTAAAACCGCCGTCTTCTCTATACCGTATATTTTTCTTGTCAGGCTTATAGATAACGTTCATATTTTCTAATGCCATTGCCAGCTCTGGGCGTGTTCCCCCCTTATGCTCCATGTTGTGGGCATAGTAAACTGAGTATTTCCTGAGATTGTAGTCGATGTATAGGTTAGCAATTATGAATATAAAGCACATAGAAATGCTTATAACAGTTCCAATTATAATTCTCTTCTTCATTGAAATTCACACCTTCCCATTAGTTGAATCGCTTATAGTACTTCTTGTTGAATTCTTTCTGCATATTGATTAGAGGCTTGCGATTGACGTTGGCTTCGACGAGGAAGCCGAAGTTCTTGTATATGTCTTTGTAAAGAGAATCCTGATCTACCGTCTTGATATCTATTTCATCTAACCCTGTTGAGCTATCATATCCATATTCTAATCTGAAGGCTTCATCAAAAAAATAGTCTTTATCCACAACGTCATAAAATATATATCTACTTTTTTCTTCTGAAACACCATACTTTATGATAACTCGCTCACTATCTGAAAATGTATTATAAATGATAAAACCGCCATCGTCCCTATACCGTATATTCTTCTTGGTAGGCTTATAGATAACGTCCATATTTTCTAATGCCATTGCCATCTCAGGATGTGTTCCATCCTTATGCTCCATGTTATGGGCATAGTAAACTGAGTATTTTCTGAGGTTGTAGTCTATGTATAGGTTAGCAATTATGAATATAAAGCACATAGAAATGCTTATAACAGTTCCAATTATAATTCTCTTCTTCATCGAAATTCACACCTTACCATTAGTTGAATCGCTTATAGTACTTTTTGTTGAACTGTTTCTGCAGGTTGATTCGTGGTTTGCGATTGACGTTGGCTTCGACAAGGAAGCCGAAGTTCTTGTATATGTCTTTGTAAAGAGCTTTTTGATTGATTGTTTTGGGATTCATGCGATCCAAGCTCTTTGATTTATCACGGAAATAAATCAGGGTAAACGATTCATCAAATTCATAATTCACATTTATATTGTCATAGTAAGAATACTGTCCTTTCTCATGGGTTCTATTAAATGTGATTGTTGGAACTAGATTTCCTATGCTATTCTTGTGATTATATATCATATGTCCACCATCTGTTCGATACTCTATTCCTTTTATATCAGGTTCATATACTAAATCGTAGTTTTCTAATACCATGGCCATCTCAGGATGTGTTCCCTCCTTATGCGCCATATTGTGGGCATAGTAAACGGAATATTTTCTGAGATTATAATCTATGTATAGGTTTGCAACTATTAATAATATCCCCATAATTAGCACTACTATACTAATGCCTATTATTCTATTTTTATTCATGCTTAATCTACTTCCTTTTAAATAATTTTTTCAGCTTATTTGTCAGCTTAGATACAATTTTCTTTTTTTGTTTTGCTATATACTTTTTTGCTGTCCTTAATATTTTTATGCACTTATTTTTCGCTACATTAGTTAATTTCTTTATTACCTTTACGCTATTTCTTATACCTTTTTTTACACTACGAATTACTCTAGTTGCTCGTGCCTTTATATTTTTTATTCTTTCACCAATAAACGAATGGCTTATTTTCTTTTTATAAATCTTAATAGCCTTTTTTAGTATTTTACGCTTATTCTTTTTAGCAGCATTTATTTTTTTAATTGCTTCCTTATCTTTTTTTATATATACAAAGTATATTAGTAGCCCAAAACCACCTATTGATAATGTTGCAGAAAAATTATTTAAAAACAATTGCTCATCAGCCGTTACCCCGGGTCCTGCTTGTTTTTCCAAAATTTCTTTGAAAAACTTATCCCTTTTTTCATCAAGATTATCCTGGCTGTAGTAGTCTATTATGCTTTTGCTATATAGCTTCCCTTTATATTTTGGATGATATTTTAGGATGAATGCGTCTTTATCAGATCTCAAATCCTTTTCGTCCAGATGTGTCCAATAATCGCCTGTATAAGAATTTAGATAAAAGAACTTATCTTTTCCTGTAACTGCATATGGTCCAGCTGCTAGCACCTTTTTAAACTTCTTTATTATCTTACTTTTTTCATAACTCACTAAAGGTCTTCTTGCTCTCGCTATTGTAAGTTCTTTTATTTCATAAACTGTTATTGGCAAAGTTGCTAGACCCTTTGTAAGCTCTTTTAGTATACTACTTCTTTCATAGCTCCCTAACGGAGATGCCATATGTGGAAAATCTATCTTGTATATATTTTGTTTGTTGGTGTCTGCTAGGAGATCTCTGCCTTTTAAATATGTATTTCTCCCAATATGTGGTTTTTTAAGACTGTTAGCCTGATTTTGAAGAAGATCTTCATCATAAGATGGATATATTATCGCATTTGCAACTTCATGATTTATCTTATCCCTATTATTCCCGTATTTCTTTCTAGCATTCTTCTCTACCTCTTTGAGGTATTGTATAAATACCCTCTTTTCCTCCGCAGTCATTCCTGTATTTACTAGGAATGGGTCTTTTTTAGATGACTTAGGTTTGGCATATGATTTAGCACTGCTGCTAGTTACCCCTTTATATGTTCTGTTAGTTTTTACAGTATTACTCTGTATGCTTCTTCTAGTTCTTCTTGCACGATTTTGTGGTGCTGCTTTGTTAGCTGTGCTTTCCTGCACTGGATTTTTCCTATATACAAAGCGGATTATCGGTTTGTTTATATTACTTATATCCTTTTGTACACCAATTAAGCTGTAGTTTAGTATATCTGCTTTATCTATCCTATAGCTATATCCAGTTATCCCTTTTAGATTTGCAGCCTGCTTTATAGGGGTTCCTTGTTCATCTATATACTCTACCCTTATATGCTGATTAACCTTTGTTTCTAATTTTGCCTGCAAGCTGCTACCGAACAGGGCATACCTTACTGCCATTGAATAATTAAAGGAGTTACCATATCTTGGTGGTGCAGGAGAATAGAATGTATAGTTAAATGCAGACAGGAATCCAGCACCTAGGTAACCTCCTCTTGGCAAATCCTTGGAACCATTTAGTCCTACTGTCCCAGGCGTAACATCATAGATAATATCGTTATCCTTTACAAGGTTAGATGCGCTTGGTATTAGTTCAGCTAGATTTGCAAGGTCAGTAGATACACCTTGAGCTGTATCTATATCTGAAGATATAAAGCTCAGTACTACTTGGTTCTCATCCATAGTACCGTGCTTTACTATTTTGTAGTTAATAGAAATGTTATTGGCATTATTATATAAGACCGATATAGAGTTCCCGATGGCATTAGGAAAGAACTGCTCTCCTGAGAAGCCTATTCCTCTAATGCTTCCGTGCCTATTTAATCCGGAGTTAGCTTCCCAATCGTCTTTATCTGAATCTTCAATCTCCCAGATTAAATCTAGGTCTATTCCAGATTTGGTCTTTCCTACATAAGTTATTCTTCCTGATGATCCGTTATCTGTGCTGAACATTTTAACTGGAACACTAGGTCTTTCAGATCCAAAATTAGAGCTGGAATTAAGATGTCCAACCTCTGTGCCTGATATGAGCTCAACTTCTGTTTTATCCGTCCATCTAAGACCTTCTTCTGTTAGGAAGTTATCGTCCGTAAGATTCTCTCCTATCAAATCAATTTTGATATTCTTAAAATAGTCGGGACCACGAGTACCCTCATTAAAGTCACCAGAAATATTCACACCACTTATGCTGGGTGTGTTATCTGCTGTTTGTTCTGTTTCTTCTGATAAGCTTCCGCTTGCTGCTGATGAATCACCAAGTTCGGCATAGTCGGCTGCCATAACGATCGGTTTGATATTAAATAAAATAATGCAGAATAAAATAACAATAGATGAAATCTTCTTTATCATGATACACACTTCTCCAATTTTTATTAGATATAAATTTTTTATTAATTTATCATATATGATTATATTTTAGCAAGTACTGTATATGAAACACGTTGCTATTTACATCTGTAGTCATCACAACCCAAGCGTCTAGAATAAAATAGCAGAAAGTGCGAGGTTCTGGCCGTATCCGCGGTTTACGCCGATGCAGATTAACAAAGGCGAGAATTGTTTTATCATTACAAGTCTCGCAGACTTTGTATAATCTGCCAAGTAAACGCAGTCTGCTGCCAGCTGCTCGCACTTTCTGTTATTATTCCTGCAACATCATTGAAAGCGAATCATCCGCAAAGAACGTATTCGCATTATAAAGGAACAGCACATCAGTTATTCCTTCCGACGCAATCAAATCATCGACATTATCGAAGTAATATCTCGGATCCACGACCACGATTTCGCGGTAATGCTGCGCCAGCATCGGAATCACACTGTTCGCATACGAGTCCTTAATCAGGAGCAGTCTCCTGTTAGACTCTGTCGGAGTCTTGACCGTGTACATCGGATGGTTGCTGCCTCCGAATACAGTGTACGCATCCTTCTTATCTAGGTTCTTAAGCTGATAGAACTTAGTGGTCTTCTTCTTAGTGTCGCCATAATAGATGACCGAAGGCTTAGCCGCCTTCTTATTCTTAGGCAGATTAATCTTGATACTATCGTATCTTCCACCTGTAAATCCGCTCTTCGAGTACATCGTTCCCGCAAAGTCGTTCTTAACAACCTTACTCTCAAACTCCATCGGCATACCTGCGCCTAGTGCTGGCACAATTGCCTTATACGCGAGGTAAGCGCCGTCACTCGTCCAGTGGTGGTCAGTCCTGTAGTAGAGCTGTACATCCTCTTTCTTCTTATTGAAAGTCTTCCTCACATCGATTGGCTTAATTCCCGACGCCTTGATATTCTTGTAAAAATCATCTATGCTCTTGTTCTGATCCGCCATACTGACAGTTATCGGTAGCTTGTCGGACATGATATTCCCTGCATTTGGAGCGAGAAGGAAGGTCATATTTAGCTTAGGATACTTAGCCTTGAAATTCTTGAGCGCAGTTTCAGCAGAGCTAATTGTCTTCTGATCTGGAGTCACTATATCCTCGATCAGATATCCATCACGAGCTCTATACACGCCGTTAGCTTTGAGCTTTCCTTCAGTCACATCGACTGCCGACTTAACCTTGATAAAAGACCCGCGCATAAGGAACTGATCGTTCACGTAGCTCTCCATCTTGGATTCTAGCCTACCGCCGAAATAGTTCGAAACAGATATACTAGGAAACTCCTGTAGCATACGGTTTTCAGAAGCTGAAAATGACTTGTCTGGAGCTATGAGATTTATAAGGAATACAGCCGCAAGAACAAACACAAATATGACACCGGTATACGCTGCCATCTTGTTCTCCGAACTTTGCTTCAGTTCGGTCTTTATTTCATTTCTAAAACGGTTAATTTTCTTCAAAACTTACTCCTCTACGCTAGAATCTGAAGTACAGGAACGGATTATACGAACCATATACCAGATATGCGACAGAAACGATGAGAACTGCGAACACCAGCGCAGTTCCTACCGCCGGTTTCTTCCTATAGAGCTCTCTGAATTTCTCAATTGGATATGGTGTTGCCACGCAAGCACCAACAGCTAGGATGATGAAATTCGTTCTTATGTAATACAGCGCTGTAACATTTATGAACGACACCTTGCCGAGTCCAAACATGACAGCGAGATACGAAAGCGCCTTGCTGATATCTGTGATGCTGAAGAAAACCCAGCTTACCATGACTATGACTATCGCATATGTGTGTCTAAACCAATTTGGCGCCTTCTCGAGATATTTACCATACACGTACTTCTCGAGTATCAGCAGCACTCCGAAGTATGCGCCCCAGAGCACGAAGTTCCAGCTCGCACCATGCCATAGGCCCGTCAGAGACCACACTATTAGCAGGTTTAGGATGTGTCTGTGCACCTTTACTCTGTTTCCTCCGAGTGGAATGTACACGTACTCACGGAACCAAGTAGAGAGCGACATGTGCCATCTGCGCCAGAAATCAGTGATAGTCGACGCGATATACGGATAGTTGAAGTTCTCGTCAAACACGAAACCGAACATCTTACCGAGGCCTATCGCCATGTCGGAATATCCGCTAAAGTCAAAGTAAATTTGCAAGGTGTACGCCGCAATTCCAATCCAGTACAGTACCACCGATACCTGACCGTGTGGCAGACTCGAAATTTCTGTATAGAGCGAACCGAGCGCGTTGGCAAGAATTACCTTCTTGCCGAGTCCAAGGATAAACCTCGATGACCCCTCTCCGAATTTAATGAGTGTGGTTTCGCGATTATCTATCTGGAGTTCAACGTCTCTATACTTAACGATAGGTCCTGCGATGAGCTGAGGGAAGAACGACAGATATAACGAGAACTTGAGCAAGCTATACTGCGGTGCAACCTTTCCCTTGTACACGTCAAATACGTATGACATCGCCTGGAAAGTGTAGAACGAAATTCCGATTGGCAGTGCAAGTGACGTATAGTGAATATGCCATCCTGTAATCGAGGTTATCGTATCCATGAGGAATCCGAAATACTTGAAGAAACCGAGTATCAGCAGGTCTACCACCACTGTAAACAGCAGATTTCTCCTGCCGGTGCCCCCATACTTCTGCTCATTATGAATCTGAATAGCCATGAAGTAGTTGAAGAACGCACTGTACAGCATCAAGAATAGATATACCGGTTCTCCCCAGCTGTAAAAGAACAAGCTGGCAACGAGCAGCACAATGTTGCGCTTCCCCGTCTGTTCCTTCGGAATCAGATAGTACACGAGCATCGTAATCGGAAGGAAATAGAATATGAAGATAATACTGCTAAATAACACTTAATAGCACCTCCTCATACTTATCTGGATCCTTGGCAACTCCATAGAAGACATACTTGCCCCTTGAAGTTACGATTGCATTCTTAAGCTCCTTGACCTGCTCAGGTCCGTAGTTGTCAAATGCCTCTATCTGGCTTGTGATGCGCTTTTCTACGGCATCTTTGACAGCTTTAACATCAGACTTATTCTTGACCTTGATGACCAGAACCTCGTCAACAGACAGGGCCTCCTTGCTCTTGTAATACAGAACAGCCTCATAATTATTAGCATCTAGTCCTATGAACTGCACGAGATCACGAGGCTTCTGCTTCTGCAGTTTCTCTATATTAGTCTTCTTGATGAGCTGCGCCTCAATCTTGTCCATCGAGACATCCTTTGCATTTTCACGGCTATACACGATAGCTAGAAATGCAAACAGGACAACGAGAAGTGCACATTTGAGGATTCTGCCATATCTTATAACGTCTCTGCGTGATTTGCTATTCATCTACAGTTCTGCCTCCTCAATCATCCTATCTAGCCAGTACGGATAATACGTAGCCTGAGCGTGAATGCCGTCACCAGCATATAGCTCTGGATGCTTCTGCAGAATATCCGCAGTTGGAATATATACGTACTTGTTCTTAGCGCACATCTTCTTGATTGCGCTGTTAAATTTCTTATAATTACTAATCGACTTGTTCTTTGCCATCGCTGCATCAGTAGGTGCCGAGATGCCGCACACACAAATCTTCGTCTTAGGTGAAGCCTTGTGGAAAGCCTTTAACCTTGCTTCATACTTCTTGATAAATGCTTTTTCATCACCTCTGTAATTACCCATATCGTTCATGCCAAATGCAAAGAACGCAGTGCTTGGATAAGTTCCCGCAGCACTCGAGAACAGGTCATCTCCAGTCATTACGCTTGAACCAATCTTGCTAAATACCTGATCATCGCTCAACCAGCCATACACGCTGAGGCCTTCAGTAACAGAGTCACCGACAACGATGCTGCCCTTGAACTTGCTCATGTATCTAGCCTTGTTGCTCTTCCCATTTGCAGACACCTCTCCGCCGAGTGCAGAAACAGCCTCTTCAACGCTAGTTACAGAGCTCTTCTGCAGTGCCTCAACGCTCTTCTTATTCTTCTCAATCTCATCCTTTCCTACCGGTACCTTGCGGTTGAACTTCAGTAGGTTGAATAAAAAAACGACAAGAAAAAGCAGCAAGATGATACTTGCCACTTTATTCTTATTCATGTCCTTTATGTATTCTCTCGCTACATTTGTAGCTTGCTTATTATTTTTTACTCTAGCCATATTTCCCCTTTCAGGTAAATCCTTAGACTATATAGTACCACCTATACAACCTTTTTGTGGCTATTTTTTTTAATCTAATTCATGAATTTTTTTATGCCTTTTTGAGTTTGCGATAGAATAAAGTTCCGTACTTATTCACGATCTCTATTACCATAAATCCCATCGCAATTCCGAGGCAGTTCAGAACTAGCTGCTTGCCTTCACTCGCAGTTTCCTTAGGCATGTCCATAACCATAGCGTACATTACGAAGTAAAGGTTATTTCCCGGTACCAACGGAAATGCACAAACGCTTTGGAATATCGTTGCAGGTGCTTTATTGACTCTCGCCATAACCTGCGCGTAGCCAGCTACAAATATAGCGCTGACAAGCGTCGCCAAGAAGTAGTTATGGAGAATTCCATCACTAATTACGTACATACCCCATGTGCAGAATGCCCCGATTCCGCAGAAGAGCACCTGCTTGCCTTTAACGTTAAACCATAGAGCGAAGCCCACACAGGCAGCGGTACAAGAAATAAATTGTACTATTATACTTGGATGTAATTCGGTCATCTTAGAGCACCCCCTTGAATAATAGAATTGCTGAAACTATTCCGAAGGCGATTCCCGCTGCTCCGATTATAGCGTTTGAAATGTTAAGTATTCCAGCAAGTGTATCCTTGTGAAGCAGGTCGCTGATTCCATTCGTAAATCCGAGCGCACTGACTAGGAGCATTACTACACCGACCGTGATGTTACCTGACTTTTCTGCAAATCCAACATATACAGAAAGGATGATGAATACCTCTGCGATAAATGACTGAATGAAGTTGGAAATCAGAGGATTATTCTCTGTCTTCGCCAATCTCCTGCCTAGGAAAACAATGATTATCGAAGATATGGCAGCGATAATTGCATCCTTAACCCCGCAGTTAAAGAATACGCCGAATCCTGTTCCCCCAAGGATTCCTGCCAGATACTCTAGGTATGCAGGCTGAGGTGTCCTGTCCAGAACCTCTTGTAGCATGTTTGCAACCTCATCTGGGCTTGGTGTCTGACGACATACGCGTCTCGATAAATTGTTGAGATAATCGAGTTTATCAAAGTTCGATGAAGTAGACGCTATATGTCTAATCTGCGTTATGATATCGCCCTCCGCTGTCTCAACTGTTGCCTGAATGTTGCTGTAGATAACCCAGATATCTGCATGTTTGAAGCCATAGCTCTTACACATTCTGTACATACTGTCCTCAACTCTGCTCACATCAGCGCCTGCACGGAGCATCTCTCTGCCGATGTTCAGAATTTCCTTAAGAATCCTCTTGTAATCCATTTCTTTCCTTTCCTAAAAAAATAATAATTAAACGCCTTGAATAGCGTCCATAAACGCTGGTATGAGCTGTTTCTTTCTAGATAGCAGCCCGTCTATCTTAAATCCGCCATCTGTCGGAACGGCCCCTGGAAATGCATTCATTATCATCTCTCGAGCGTGTTCACCGGCATAAAGCATCTCTGACGAGGAGTGCTTGATATCAGTTAGTAGGAAAAATACCATCGAGACTTTGTTCTTGCCACACTCATGCTCCATGAGCGGAAGTAACATCTCCTTGATATTGCTCAGCTCACCTTCGTTCATCGAGCTTATCTGTCCAACTCCGAAGCTCGAGCTTCCGAATGTAAACTTTTTGTAATCTTGATAGAAAATTTCTTCTGCTGACTTATCCTTGAGGTCTGATCCTGCCTCGAACATCTCAGCTGCAAAAGACTCGATATCGATGCCCGCAATTAATGCGAGTGCACCCGCAGCCATCTTATCCTGCGTTGTACATGTCGGTGATCTGAACATAAGCGTATCAGATACGATTGCCGCACAGAGTAGCCCTGCAATGTGCTTAGGTACATCTATGCCACGCTCTATATACATCTGGTACAGGATTGTAGCAGTGCATCCGACTGGCTGAAGATTGAAGAATATCGGCTGAAGCGTCTGGATAGTCCCTAGCCTGTGGTGATCCACAATCTCAAGTATGTCCGCATCATCGATATTGTCCACTGCCTGTGACTTCTCATTATGGTCTACGAGAATTACCTGTTTCTTCCTGATATTGAGCAGATTACGTCTCGAAACTGTTCCTACGTAGCGACCTTTGCTATCTGTAACCGGAAACGCTCGATGCCTCGTAGCTCCCATCTCAGCTTTGACGCTGTCCGTATAGTCGTCCAGCTTAAAACCTTCGATTCCATCAGATGTCATAAATGCTTCTAGCGGTACACTCTTGTTGATTTCCCTCGATACTGAGAACGTATCAAGGTCAGTTTCAATGATAACTGCCTCCTTGGCTTTTGCAAGTTCTGCGACTTCCTTAGAGGCCTTCGCACCAAGACACAGGATAATGCATCCTGCGCCTGCCTCGAGTGCCCCAATTTGGTTTTCCTTGCGGTCAACAAGGATTACTAAATCGTGCTCCTGAACGACGCCCTGCATTCTTTCGACCAGCGCCGCTCCTACTAGGACCTTGCCCTTGTCGAAGTGAAGCTCCCCATCACCGACTACGATATGTCCGTCAATCGTAGCGGCAATATCGCTAAACCTAGGTGATGTGCTCGAAAGAAAAGAGCTGCTCTCCGCATCCATAAATGTACGCGCGATATCACCCTTCGTAATGAGCCCGATAACCTTGTCAGCCTCGGTAATTGGCTGGGTTACAGCCTCGCTTTTGCCCATGATGCTCCAGGCTTCCTTAATAGTCATCTCCTTAGGAACTCCCGGGGTGTGCCTAATCTCCATATCCCTGACCTGAGTAGCGACATTATCCACGTATTCAGGAACTTTAATACCAAATCTCTGTAGCACAAATTCCGTCTCTCCATTGATTTCACCAGCGCGGCGAGCGACGTAATTGTTGGTATTCGTAATTCGATTCTTAATCTCAGCATAGCCAATCGCTGAGCAAATAGAATCGGTGTCGGGATTCTTATGTCCAATTATTATTATCTTCTTATCGGATTCCACGGGCACCTCCGGATATCTTAAAAATTGGGAACGCCACACTCGTAGGAGTGCGGCGGAACTTCGTATATAGCAGTTCGAAATGCTCCGATACCTGCATATGAAGGCATTATTACTTAATTGTAATAGTCTTGATTACCTGATCTTCGTTAGGCTTATCCATCATGTTACGTGGAACAGAAACGATGCGGTCTGCTTCTTCCATGCCTTCTGTAACCTTTCCAAATGCAGCATACTGTCCGTCCAGATGCGGTGCATCCTCAACCATGATAAAGAACTGTGAGCCAGCTGAGTTAGGATTCATCGATCTAGCCATAGAGAGAACACCTCTAGTGTGCCTCAGGTCGTTCTTGAATCCGTTAGATGAGAACTCTCCTGGAATGCTGTATCCAGGGCCTCCCATGCCAGTTCCATCTGGGCATCCGCCCTGAATCATGAAGCCTGGAATAACTCTGTGGAAAATAAGACCGTCATAGAAACCCTTTTCACAAAGTTCTACGAAATTTTCAACTGATTTAGGTGCGATATCCTCGTAGAGCTCGCCACTCATGGTAGCACCATTTTCCATCTCAATTACGAAATGTTTCATCTATATCTCCTTCATTTTATACAAAAATCAAATGCTAATTTGTTCAACTTTATTAATTTTACATCATGCATATGTTCGCCGCAAGATACAATAAGCTTTATTTAAAAATAATCACTCTTTAGCTTTTTTTCGGTATTTTTTAGCTAAAAAATAAGGTTAACAAGACCTAGTATAAATCCAATTAGCGCACCTAGATTGACGATAGTAGTTAGCTCCTTCGACATCACCTCCATGACCATGTCCTCGAGCTGTTCAACTTCCATGTCCTCGATTTTCTGACTGACCATACTAGCGATATCCATTTTAGCGATAAGCTCCGGAATCACAGCTTTGATAGTTTTCCTATAAATCTCTCTTACCTTCGCCCTCAGTTCCTCGTCGCTCACACCATTACTCGTTATCATGTCATAAATGTTATCACCACGAAGCTTCTCCATACTGCGGCTAACCTCAGGTGCTAAGAAGTTGTAACAGTGGTCATCCACATACCTTCCGATATTATCCGAAATCGAACCAAGAATGCTATCTATCATCTCCGGATTTATGAACATCCCAAGCATAGATCCTCCGAGCTGCTCTCCGATTATCTGACCGCCCTTCACCTTGATTATATCTGAGAAATTAATACTCTTAACCGCATCCGCCATTCGTAGAGTTACCGCATAGTCGAGATTCGTCGTAATCATCTCGTACTCCTCTTCAGAGGATGAAATTGCTCTAAACCCACTATCGATATCTGATTTCAGCATCTTCATGATTCGCTCAGTAACAGCTGCTTCTGTCTCTTCATTAAGCGCCTTACTCTCGATATCTTCACTCGTGACGAGGTGATTCGATATCACATTTCCGACGGACTTTGCAAGCCTAGTTTTCCCCTTCGGAATAGCTCCAGGGGTCAGCGGCACCTTGTGACCGAAGATGTATTTCTCATGGCGCGGCCTGAACAGCATCTTGACCGCAATATAATTGGTACAATATCCTATAAGTGCTCCGATTAGCGGAGCAGCGATATATTTAAGCATCGTTAAAACCTCCAGTGCATACGAACGAAATTATATCACTAACTGGACGTTTTTTGCATAATAATGTAAGATATTTCAGTGATTTATTGCAATATATTTTAGCGATTTGACTTTGTAAATTTTGGTATAAAGCACAGGGGTTCGAGTCCCCTGCGAGTATATGATTAATCAATTTTCAAGAAGTGAATTAATATATGGAAAAGACGCAATCGAGACCCTGAAGGGCTGCCGAGTTGCGGTGTTTGGCGTTGGCGGCGTCGGTGGCTACGTGGTGGAAGCGCTCGCTAGAGCTGGTGTTGGTGCTCTTGACATCATCGATAACGACAATGTCAGCCTGACAAATATAAATAGGCAGATAATCGCTACCCATGATACTATCGGCGAAAGCAAGGTAGCGGTGTGTGAGTCGCGAATTAAGACACTGAACCCAGACTGCGAGGTGCGCGGACACCAGATGTTCTACTTGCCTGAAACTGCGGAGAATTTTGACTTCACCAAGTACGACTATGTTGTGGATGCCGTCGACACTGTATCAGCTAAGCTCGATATCATCGAGAGATGCAAAAGTGTGGAAGTTCCGATAATTTCCTGCATGGGGTGTGGAAACCGAATAGATCCTACGAAGCTAGCCATTATGGACATCACCAAGACATCGATGGATCCGCTTGCCAAGGTTATACGGAAAGGACTCAAAGATAGGCGAATTAAAGGTGTAAAAGTTCTCTGTTCCACTGAGGAGCCTATCGTGCCAGTCATCCCGGAGGGCGGAGAGGCTGAGTGCAAAGGAACTGCAGGCAGAGTGGCTCCTGGCTCAACCCCATTTGTCCCTGCTGCTGCGGGGCTTGCAATAGCTAGCGAAGTCGTGAAGAATCTCACGGGCTTCGATTCACGAAAACGAACAAAAGGTGGACATTAAGTCCACCTTTTGTTGTGGGAATCAAAGTATTTTCACGATCTTGATATATCACACTTTAATCTCCCTGACAGCATTTACGCGTTGAACATATATTTTTATTTGCACGAGTGATTCTTTAATACGAAAAAATTACCCGTTATGGATGCTTCAAAATCCATTGTAGGATTAAGTTCCTTTATATGATTAAATATTTTCGAATATTTATGGTCTTCCATTCTTTTTTTATTAAAATTTCTAACTGATATAATGCTTAGTGATTTACCCTCTTTAGGTTTTATTATGAGAGTAATGCAGTTACCTAATAACCCTATCCCAAAAGGGGCCCTATAAGCCATAATTATCTCTTTTATATCTGATAGATAATAATCGTATTCTTTGTTGTCAAGAGTGACTTTTAGCTCACTATTAGTGAGTTTTACAACTCCATTTTTTCGAAAGAAAAAATTTGAAATACGACTAAATATTATGCAAACAAGAAAAACAAAAATTATATTGCATGCCATATTAATCAATAAATTTTCAATTATAGGTAATTTATCAGCAACGAAAAGTGCAGCTGCACCTAGTGGAATCATAAATAAATTTGACAACCTATGATTTATATATTCTATCTCGTAAACTTTGTCCATATTTCATCGCTCCTAACCTTAATCATATCACAAGAATCACTCCTGACACTCAGGGCAGTACACACTGCTCCTGCCTGCAATCACAGCTCTCTCAAGCTTGCTTCCGCACTTTTGACATTCCTCTCCAGCATGATTATATACCTGCAGAAATGGAGTATTTCTATAATCCGTCCCTTTTCCTGCCAAATAGTCCTCTTCAGAAATCTGATTCTTTTCTATCATGAAATTTATCATCTTCGGAATCTCACTGGCGAGAGCCTGCCACTCATCATCAGTAAGCGAATTACAAGCTCTAGTCGGAATAATTCCGCAGCGGTATAGGATTTCGTCGGTGTAAATATTTCCAAGGCCTGCGATAACGCTTTGGTCAAGGAGCCCCGTCTTGATGGCAGACTTTCTCTTCGCTAGATGACCCTTCAGATACTCTCCTTCAAGTGTATCGTCCGTCGCCTCTGCTCCGAGCTGCCCGATACCGGTCGCTCTAAATTCTGCACCTGTCGTTATAGCCCATATACCGCCAAATTGCCTCTGGTCGATATAGCGGAGCTCTTTCTCGGTGCCGTCATCATCTCGCAGCTTAAACACAATATGCGTGTGCTTGAGTTCCTCATACCCAGGTGGCGTCACCAAGAGAACGCCAGTCATGCGGTAGTGAGCTACGAGTTTGAGCTCCTCTGGCGCACCTTCATGCTTCGGTGTGAGCATGTTGAAAATCAGAAATTTACCACGGCGCAGTACGGTATCAAACTTACTACCGAGCACCAGCTTCTTGAACTCTTCGGGACTGTAATTCTTGATACTCTTTGCCAGTCTCACCTCGGCATCTTCGATTGTGCAGCCACTTACTTGTGGTGCGAGAATCCTTCTCGCAGTTTCAACCTCTACTAGTTCAGGCATCTTGGCTACTCCCTTCAAACTAATTATAATACACACCGAGTGAAATAATGCAAATAAAATAGTCGGTGCACAGCCTTTAGTCTGTCTCATGCACCGACTCATCTTCAGTTATATCTCTCGTCTTCCTTCCATCGCCTTGAGAAGCGTGACTTCATCGGCATACTCTAGGTCTCCACCTACTGGAATACCGTGCGCAATTCTCGTCACCTTGATGCCAGATGGCTTTAGCAGCCTAGCTATGTACATGGCAGTCGCCTCACCCTCGATATTGGGGTTAGTTGCCACGATTATCTCGCCTACCTCGTCGTGCTGCTGGAGCCTAGTAATCAGCGATTTGAGATTAATCTCGTTAGGCCCGATGCCCTCTACCGGCGAAATAGCACCGTGAAGCACATGATACAGTCCTTTAAATTCCCTTACCCGCTCCATCGCAATCACATCCTGCGGTGTCTCGACAACACATACCTTAGTCCTATCCCGCGATTCATCACTGCAAATCTCACACGGATCGGTATCTGTCAAGTTGCCGCACACCGAGCAGTAATGAAGGCTTCTCTTGGCGTTCACGATTGAATTTGCAAGAGCTGTTGCCTCGCTCTCCTCAAGCGCAAGAATGTGGAACGCTAAACGCTGTGCGGTCTTGCCACCAATTCCAGGCAGCTTAGACAGCTCATTTATTAACTTGTTCAGTGGCTTTGGATACTGCCTCATCTGAACGCCTTTCTACAGTCCTAGTCCAGGGATGTTGAGCCCGCCTGTTACTTTGCCCATCTCATTCTCAGCGATTGCATCGATCTGGCGCATACCCTCATTTACAGCCGCCATGATGAGATCCTGAAGCATTTCTACATCATCTGGATCAACAACGTCTCTATCGATTACGAGCTTTGTGATCTCCTTGTTACCGTTAACAGTAACCTCAACTGCACCGCCGCCAGCAGTTGCAGTTGTCTCCTGCTCAGCGATAGAAGCCTGCGCAGCCTCCATATCGCGCTGCATAGCCTGAAGCTGCTTCATCTGCTGCTGCATGTTACCAGCACCACCGCCAACCTTCTTTTTCTTACCTGCTCTCATACCTTTTCCCATGATTTTCTCCTCCAATATGTGCTATTTAATGTCTATCTTATCTACGCCAAAAAAGTCAGCTACATCCTTCGCCACTTCCTTGGCTATCTCGTCTTTTTCCTCTGCTGCATCAATGAGTTCCTCATCGAACCTCTGAAGCCCAGGTTCTTCAACTTGGCTAAGCTCCCTTGCATCCGCCGGATTATACTCCACAACTCTAAGCGTGATGTAGAACTTATCACCATATAAGGCCTTAGTTATCCTGTTGAGCTCGTCTAGTGCATCATCAGCCATCAGGCTCTTGGTCTTCTTAACCTCTACGGTAAGTTCGCTACCGTGTAAATCGACCAGTCTCGTGTACTTCGCAACCATCGCCATGAACATCGCATCTGTTCTAGCCATCTGGTCACAGATTCTATCCCACATCTCATCAAGATTATGATTTGCTTCAAACTCCACGATGTGCCTATCTGGTGGTGCCCCCTCGAGTGGGTTAAATTTCTGTTCGAATAGAGGCTGTGGTTCCTCTACATCCTGCGCTCTCTCCGCACTGGCATTTGGACGAGGCTGAACCTGCTTCTCGTAAGCATTTGTAGCTTGCGGCTCCTCCTTTGGTGTTCCTGATTGCGAAGCTTCTGCGCTTATTGACTCTGGTCTATGGTTCTCTGCCTTGGCATTCAACCGCTGTGCACTACTCGTCGCTGGTGCAGTCCCTGCCTCGGTCCTTGGAGTCCTAGCGCTCATAGAGATATTCGCATTTATACGAACTGGCTCAGTCCTGACTTCCGCACTCTCACCTACGATAAGTTTAATAACACATGTCTCTAGCAAAATCCTCGGCATAGTCGAGAACTTTGCCTTATTGACGGTGTCCGAAAGCAAGCGAATGCCATAATTTATCGCTTCGTCACTCAGAGACTTTGCCTGTGCGACGATTCTCACAGTGTTCTCGCTTGAGGCATTTACAAGCTCCGAAGGGTCCTGCACGTACTTGCAAATCATGAGATTCCTGTAGTGCATTAGCCAGTCCGAAAGCAGCTGCTTGGCATCCTTACCTATCCTCACCATGCTGTCTATATCAGCGAGCGCCGTTCCAGCTTCCCCTGTCCTAATCGCATCTGTTAGCTCTATATAGAAATCATCTCCTGCGCCGCCCGTATACTCCAGCACCAGCTCTCTGGTTATAAGCTCATCACCAGCGTTTATACACTGCTCGAGCAGACTGAGCGCATCTCGTACGGAACCGTCTGCCTTGCGGGCAATAACGGCTAGGGCATCTTCTTCTATGTTAATCGCCTTCTTCTGGCAAATCCTTCTCATGCCGTCCAGCAGATCATTTTCCGAGACATGCCTGAAGTTCAGCGTTAAGCATCTTGATTTTATCGTCGCTTTGATCTTCTCCGGGTTGGTCGTCGCCAGTATGAATATTACATGCGCTGGTGGCTCTTCAAGTGTCTTGAGGAAAGCATTTTCCGCCGAATCGGTGAGCATGTGCGCCTCGTCTATGATGTAGACCTTGTACTTTCCAACGGTTGGCGGATATTGCACTGATTCGGTAATCTGCCTTAGGCTCTCCACACCATTGTTGGATGCTGCGTCCAGCTCTACGACATCGAGAAATCTCCCCTCTGTAATCGCCCTACAATTAGCGCACTCACCACACGGTAGGTCTACGCCGGGCTCGCTGCAGGTGCAGTTAACTGCTTTTGCAAGAATCCTCGCTGTCGTCGTCTTACCCGTGCCTCGGGTTCCCGCAAACAGATACGATTGGCTCACCGTTCCCTTCTTGATCTGATTGCGAAGTATCTTCACAATATGCTTCTGTCCGATTATCTCTTCAAAGCGTTCCGGTCTTTCAGACCTATATAGTGCCAGATGCATATCGTACCTCCTCGTAGTAATCGGATGCGTCTCATATTACGCAATCCCATATATTAATCGAGCTCTTAGACACCTTGCGATCAGTAGGAGGCGAATCTGCGGCACATGAGATGTCCCGCTTAATGCTGCTTCCTCTCGGACCTGACATGGTTCACAGTATCCCATTGCGCAGGACCCCCTACAAACCGCAAGCTGCCTAAGAGCACTTGAATATTATATTATCTATATTAACTAGTGTCAATCAGACATGAATCAGAAATATGTAGCTTTTACAATAGATTATCCGCATCAAGTGTAGGTGCAATTGAGACTTCATCAGTTGTATACTACTCCTACATCTGCTCGCTCCTTTGCTACATAATTGAGGTTTACCTGCATTCTGCAATGTTCCGCAAGTGGTGTCAATGTTGCAAATTGAGTTTGTTTGTGGCGGTAGTCATCTTATCCTTACGAGCACTAGTGAGTTTATGCAAATATAGGCATAGTTATCGTTCCGCTTATAACTATGCCTATATCTTTATTCCCACTCTTTCTAACATACCGCCTGTAATACATAAGAGTGATTACTTTGGTCTGCGTCGACATGAAAGTAAAATCTTTACTTTAACAACTTTCATGCCATCAGACTATTCAGTCTTTTTGTTATACTCTATCTGTGCATTCGTTGGTCCAATTATTTGAGTACCTTCATCGACAGTTATTTTCTTTAGTTTTGGATTCTTTGATACGTCTAAAACCTTAATATTTGTATTTTTAATCCATATATGTTCAAGGTTTGGATTGTTTGAAATATCTAGTTCTTCAAGAGGTCCATTAAAATATGAAAAATTATCAAGCTTTTCCAGTGATTGTAGGTCTATTTTTTTAATAGAGGTCCCTTTTAAATAAATGTAATCACACTTATTATTAAATTTAATATTTTTTAAAGCCTTAGTTTGACCAATTACTATAAGTCTCAGTTTCTTATTTTTGCTAAAATCAAGCTTTTTTAATTTAGACTTATTCTTTTCTGCATATAACACTAATTCAAATGATTCTAGTTCTTTTACTCTGCTGACATCTAGCGAATCAATTTGGGAATAGTATGGGTCTGTAAGATCTATTCTCCACACTGTTTTATCCCCAACCTTCGCTGGGATTGAGATATCTTTTCCTGCTTTCTCTATATCTATCCTCGAAAGACTGTAGTCTAGATTTTCATCCATATAGAACTTATCTTTATCTGTAACGAATAAATTGCAGCCACATAGCACTACTATTATAGACAATATAATTACTGAAATTTCTACTTTGTATTTTATTCTTTTCACTTATTTATTCTCCTATCAGATAATACTATTTCATGTTTATTTTTTTAGATATGCCTCGTTTAGTCTGCCCAAGTCCTTAAAATCATCATTATTATATTTATATGGTTTTTTCTTCATCTGCGCCTCAAGGTTCTTCAAGTTTTTATTCGCATCTTCAGGATAATTGAGCGCCTCATCCAACTTTATAGGATCTTTACCATAGTGCTTAAAGACTTCATTATAAAAATTAACTCTATCAGCCGTTTCGTTTGTTGGATACATATTATATATTAGCTCTCCTTCCTTCGTTTCAGGAATTGCCATAGATGTTCTAAGTTTGAAACTGTTTGACACGGTGGATATTCCTCCAGAGTCTATTCCAAACTCTCCTTTCTTTCCTGCTGTTTCACTACATTCCAGGTATGTTTCTATCCCGCCCTTTAGTAGCTTCTCGCTTATTCTTAACTCAGGCATAGCAAAGTCATATCCAACATTTATTGTCATTTTAATAAGTTCTTCCTTGAGGTCCTTTCTGAGCAGCTTTTTTAAGTACTCAACTTTATGCTTAGATAGATTATCTGCACCAAGTGTAGGTGTACTTGAAACTTCATCAGTTGTATACTCCTCATGACTTGTTATTGGTGTCGCATTATTTGAGTCAGAATATCGATACTTTGTGTACTTATAATGATAGTGTCCATCTTCCAATGTGATATCCCCTATCTTATAGGCATCAGATCTAGTAAGAGCCACACTTAGTATAGTGCATCTTTCAAGTATTCTAGAGCCTACATCTTTTGGTGAGGTCATGCAGTGTATATTCATTTTAAGATTAAGAGCAGCAACCAACTCATCTGCACTCTTTTTTCGCTCTAGAACACCATCGATTGTGCGTTTATAATAATGCTTCACAACCTTATTCATATCCTCTGGCTTCGCATCGAATAGCAAGAAGTCGGTATATTTATTATATACAGCTTTCTCGACTGGCGTCATCTCTGCTATGGTCAGATTGGAAAACTTCTTTACGAAGTCCTCATTTAGTCTGCCTTTAGATAGCATGCTCTTCGTATACTTGTCTAGTAGATCACTGTTCATTGCCACTGCCCAGGCCGGCATGTTATCGTATGTGAATCCACCTTTTCCAGACTTTTCTAGCTCTGAAATGCACTTATTCAGCTCTGCGAGAGCTGATTTCGATTCTAAAAACAGATTGTTCGTATTACTTTCAATCTCGTCAATCTTCTTTATCTTGTTATTCAGCGCAGTAATAGCTATATCTGCTCGCTCTTTTGCTGCAGAATTGAGGTTAACCTGCATCCTGCAATGTTCTGCAAGTGGTGATGCTATCGCAAATTGAGTTTGCTTGTTGCGGTAGTCCTCAATTCGCTCGGAGCACCTCTGCCTTATCTCCTTTTGTACTTTAAGCATCTCGAGTATGCTATCTTCATTGAGGTACTCATTACCAACTCTTATCGACATTTCATCGCAGTCTTTTATCATACTTTCAGCAACCACGATAAACATATCCATAACTGATTCATAGCATAACACTTGATTTATCATAGCATCTACGGCTTCTCCCTTTGCTGATATTGCTTCATTTGAATATCTAGCAAGTGTCGATTTAGCCTTGCGATAATTAGATTCATATGAATCTACATTCTTTTTTATTGCATTCATTCCCATACGCATTAGCGTTGGATTAACAATTCTGCCCATTAACTTCTTTCTCCTTCTTTTTCTTTGCATATTTTTCGAAGTCGCTTTAATTCTACACACATTGAATTCATCAGCTCCTCCTGACCTTGCTTTTCTGCAACTAGCAGCTCCTGCTGCTCACTAAGAACACTTCTTAATGTCTTATCTGATTTCCAATAATCAATTTGACCTTCTACTCCTGCAATGTCCCTTCTTCTTTCAAAATCATCTTCAAATTGATTGTTTTCCATTTCTTTATAGAAAACCTCCATCTTTTCAAGCTGGTCATTTTGCTTATTTGTTTTGTTATACATCACTTTCACCCTTTATAATTGTTTTAAGCAATTATTTTATAGTTATTTCTTTCCAAAGCATTTGGCAACTTTATTATCAAAATCCTTAAAACCATTATGCGCCTTTGCAATTTTTTTAGCATCTCTGTTAAGTGCATTATTCATAGCTGTTACTACGTTGTTACAAGCTTCGTAACATTCTATGCTATTTGCATTTCCGGCTATTGTTGTTTCATAGTCTCTTGCAGTGACTTCTTTTATTCCCATTGTCGATGAAGCTACATCCTTCTCCATACCTTTCATCGTATTACTATTTATTAATATTTCTTTGCTGCTCATATTAATCTCCTCTACATACGGGGAATTTTAACCATTGCTATAACCCCATTTTCGTATACATATGACATCCCACGCTCTTTACCAAGTTCATTTTTTCTAATAGCAAATATTTGCTGTGATTGTGGATCTCCCAGTACTATTCCACTTTGTGCGTTATCTCTTACTGTTTTTGAGACTGCATCAAATCCTTTTAGCTTATTTGACATTGCAGTTGCATAAACATGGATCTGAGTTGCAAGACCTCTGCATAGAAGTGAATTGAATTCTGTTACTTTGCTTCCTAGTACTTCAACACAAATATCTACATCCTCTACGATAAGTGATATAGGATCTAATGATGCGTAGAATTCTTTCATCTTGAGGTTTCCATCATATTTGCTATATGCCCTCTCTCTCGTCTGGATGATATCTTCAAAGTTAGCAATAAATTCTCCAATATCACTTGCTGGATCAGCATATACCACATTATTGCTATTCTCGTAGTCATCCAAATCTCTTGTCCTTGAATCAAATAGAAAGATTTTCTCATTATTTAGCTGCTCCAAAATAACTTTAAGAGCATTAGTCTTTCCTGACTGCACAGGACCCAGAATGAGTTTAACTTGAGATCTATTATCAATATAGTAAGGTGCCACTTTCTCACTATCAAGACCTATTGCGATTCGGTTATCTCCATCTACCTTATCTAATATAATCTCTTCAAAGTTGACCTCATCTGGCAAGACGGAAATCTTCTCTGCTGTTGTACCAATATTCGCGTTCTTAATGGCCTCAACCATACGTTGCAATTCTGTGTTGTAATGAGACTTATGCTCACATCTAACTGGCAAAAACTCCTGCATCAAATACACATTATCCTTGCTCACTAGAGCGCGACCCTTAATATCTGACAACTTGTATTCACTGCGTCCGATGAGCGAAACAATCTCGCTGCTATCGGACATGAAGTTGCAGATTCTAGCTCCAAAGTTATTTAGCACCGCATACTTCATAGCATTTGCTCTTGTTGCTGTCACAAGTGTGTAGATTCCTACTCCGACTCCGTCTCTTGTCAGCTGGGTGAAGTAGTTCTCCAGATCGTAATCAATCTCCTTGATGACGTCGTAATTATCTATAACTACAACAATCGCCGGCATGATTTCACTGCCTGAAGCATTGTACATCTCTAGGGTTGTGACATTATAGCGGGCGAACTTTTTCTTTCTCGCAGATATCTCATCTGAAAGAATATTCCTTAGCTTTCTAAACTTCTCCGTATCGTCAAAGGAGATATAGTCGGCAACCTGTGGCAAATCCTTAAGAGCGAAAAGCGCCGTGTTACCGAAGTCCACGATGTACATATTAAGTGTATTTGGCGAATTCTTAGCTGAGAGCGATAGAATCGCATTAGTTGCTGCTGTAGACTTTCCCACCTTTGATGTGCCGAATATCGCCATGTTTCCGGACTTCGAGAAGTCATGGGTATACACTTCCTGCTTCTGCTTATCAGGCATGTCAATAATGCCGACATCAAATGAAGTATCAGGGAGTTCTCCCACCTCTATGTTAGCAATATTAGGGTTTATTATCTCCGTAGCAAGTGGTGGTAGCCATGGCTTCATAACTTCTGTGCATGGTTCTGCTTCGTATATATCCCTGATATGGTCTACAACTGCATCGAGCTGCGTAACCTTGTTTATGTCGCTCGATTCGCCGAGGCTCAGATCTTCATTGATTAGCCTACCCTGACCGAGCTCATTGAGAACGAAGATCCTCTCATCGGCTTCGCTCTGCTCTTTCTCAACGCTGTATGCACCTCCACTATATGCAGACTGGAAGAGCTCAAATATCTCGTTGTTTCCTACCTGCAGATACGCACGTCCTGGATTTGTGATATTGGCTGCATCACCGCTATGTAGAAGTTCACGGCTGTCCGCTTCGTTCTGAACCTTGAGGCACAGCTTAAACCTTGAGTTGCTCCATATCTGATCATCCACTATGCCCGTAGGTTTCTGCGTCGCAAGTATGAGATGCACTCCGAGGCTTCGGCCGACTCTCGCTGTCGACACTAGCTCTGCCATGAACTCAGGTTGCTCCTTCTTGAGCTCAGCAAACTCGTCGGAGATTATAAAGAGGTGTGGCATTGGCTCCGTCGCCTGACCAGCTCTGAATTTCTCCGAGTATTTGTTTATATTATTTACACCGTTTCTATTAAATACATCCTGACGTCTCTTGAGCTCACTCTTGATAGATGCGAGCGCTCTCATGCTCTCTGCCCCATCAAGGTTCGTAATCGTTCCGAGCAGATGTGGCAGTTTCCTAAACAGGTTTGCCATTCCTCCACCCTTATAGTCTATGAGCAGGAATCCAACGTCGTGAGGATGGAAGTTGCATGCCAAAGACAGTATGTATGACTGCAATATCTCCGACTTTCCAGAGCCCGTCGTACCCGCGACAAGTCCGTGTGGTCCATGCGCCTTCTCGTGTAAGTCGAGAGTTACGATATCTCCTTTGCCACGTACACCGAGAGGTACCGATAGCGACCTATGAGTCGCGTTGCTGTTCCACAAATTCCTGACATCTATTTCCGCAGGTGATTTCACGCCGTATAGCTCAAGGAACGAAATATTCTCTGGAATCTGCGTGGTAACGCCTTTGTTATGAATGAGCGGTTTTAGGCGTCTTGCAAATGTCTCATAGTCAATATTTGCCATGTCAAACTCGAGCTTCTTATTGATAAGATGCCCTTCGTCCATGAGAACCTTCCCCTCGTTCTTAGCCTCTACTTCTAGTATCGTCTTAACATTCTCAGGTAGATTCTTCTCCGTCTGCGTTATGTATATAAGGGTAAATCCAAGCTCCGAGCCTTCCTCCTTGAGGTGCTCCATGATGCTGTGATTTATAATAAGCTTTGACTCATCGATGAGAAATACATAGTGAGGAGTGAATCTAGTTTCCTTCCTCGACTCATCGCGGGTCAAGCTTCTCGCCTTGAGTTCTCTTGCGATGTGCCCGAGCACCTGATCTCTCTGATTTTCCCCTATGATTACGCCAGAAACATTGATACTTCTAATCTCTGTATGCGGTAACCAGTGCATCCAGTCATATTCTGAGTTATTTGCCTCTCCGACAACTGGTACGATGCAGACATCGTGGTAACTCTGAAAGAATGCCGTCTGTGTTACGATATCTCTCAGTCTCGCTCTACAGTATTCAGGCCTTCCAACGATTCCTAGGTGAGATTTCTTGAGATCAACGACATATGGGAGGTCTTGAACATCTTTGAAATTATTATATATATCAAGCATCTCACTATACAGCTTGTCTCCAGCTCTACCGTACCCTTCATCATCACACTCGATTTTGAAGCTAGGAACTCCCGGTGCTGTGCCAAGCGATATGGTTAAGAAGTCCTCATCGTTGAAATTCCTCTCGTAAATCCTATTTGAATAGTGCTTTACCTCGTCCTCGATCTTCACTAGGCTTAGGTTGTGGTACCTCTTTGACTCCTTAAATTCTTCGGTTCTATCATAGAGTTCTTTCCTCTTCTTGAGTAGATACTCCTCGTATGCCTCGGTGCGCTCCTTTTTCTCTGCAGCCTTAGCTTTCTTATCATCAATATACGTAACAACCGTGATTATCATGGTTGCACCTGTTGCCGCAACCATAACCATCATGAACATGCCACGTCTCATGAACACGCTCATGAGAATCGTAGCTATTATCATCACGCAGCTAGGAAGTATGCGCTTAACGAGTTCGCCTCTCTTCTGACGTTCTTCTTTATCTGGTGTCTTAATCTGAATCTTAGCATAAGGCTCTGTCTTGATTATTCTAGGTGAACGCTTGTATATTGGAAAATCTTCGAAACGCTCTGGCTTGCCGATATATGAAATCAGATCTGTTTCGTATGTTTCTCCACAAACTCCGCATATTTCTAGCCACTCTTCGTGGTATATAAATTCAGTTTCGCCAATCAGAATCTTATCTCCTGGAGTAAGATCTGCCACTGCAACTTTTTCTCCATTAACATAGACTTCTCCATGTGATTCGAGGCTTCTGCCTGTTATGACGGTGTAAGGAGTTTCGGAGTTAGGACGAATTACGCATGACACCGCATTCCCTATTTTCACCACTTGCTTCCCTCTTGTAGCAAGCGCTTCGTACTGGTTGGGAAGTGCAAGTTCTGTCTCTCCCGCTTCATTAATGGCACGGCAAAACAGCGTCACCTCACCTAGTGACTTTCCATCTACTACCCTCTCCGTATACTTGCCATCTTCGAACAATAAAAGTCTGTAATCCATATTATCTTCCTACTGCAATTTATTTATGATCAATGCTTCTAATTAAGAAGCTTCGGTTCGTCGCTTGAATTATCACCACTTGAATTTGCGCTGCTCGCATTAGAACTACTTGCCTCGGTAGTTGATTGCGCCGACGCTCTCGAATCTCCCGATTTGTTAGTCAGACCATACTTGTCTTCTTTTATTGCTTCAAGAAGCTTTTTAATCTCTTCATCTAACTTGTTAATCGTCGCCGTCTTCTTCGCACCTGACATTGATGAATCCTTGCTCACCTGTGCACGCCTCTGAGCTAGTGCAAATACACGATGCTCATTATCTCCAAACTTCTGAGCATAATCGTCAGCAGCGATATAGTCTTCTCTTCCAATCATCACCCAGTAGTTTAGGTAATCCTTGTTCGTCTTATATCTATTGATAGCCTTTAAAATGTTATCCTTCTGCACTGCTGTAAGCCCACTGCTTCTGACGGCTGAAACCGCTGCCATATATCTTGTGGAATCCGTCATTTTCCCTTCATTAAGCGATGTTAGCGTCTTACCAACCGAACCGTAATCTTCAGCAAAATACTGTTCTGTAGCATTCAAGATTTTCTTATTAGTTCTGCCTTTATAGAAATATTCGTATCCGAGGAGCGAAAGTGCGATAATCATAATGGTACATAGCACCGGTAGCAGTACCTTGTGTCTTGTTATATCCTCTTTCTTCACTGTGACGAAATTTTCGTCTAAATTTTTCTGCTCAATAGCTGCCTCTTCAGTTACCGCTTTTACTACTCCGTTTACCGAATCTGCAGCTAGTACCTTGCTTAGCACATCAGTCTGGGAGAATAAATCATTTCCCCCTTTCAAAAAATCTTCATACGAATGCGACCCATCTAGTACTGCTCCGGCAAGAGCCTTATACTCGGCTAAGAAAGTACTGTCATTTGTCTGGAACGTTCTATCCAGTACATATGCTCTAAAGCCTATATCAATCATCAAATTGTCTGGATTAAGCGAAAATGAATATATATCAGTAAGCTCCTCCAAGAAGCTCACGTTGATCAAAAGCTCATATTTATCAATCAATCTTGCACTTTTTACCCTATCGAGCGTCTTAAGTCCCTTTATCTCATAGGAAAACACATAGTAGTCATCCTCACTCGTTATCTCGCACGGAACAAGCCTCTTACTTGTAAGTGCAAGTTGCTTAATTCTATCCTCTCCAACGGGATAATCCGTCTTCAGGTGGCGTATAGTATAATTCTTATCGCTGCTAGCTTCTTCTATATTAATAGCTGGACTACTCTCAGCTTTCTTTTTCTTTTTTATTTTAATCATAGTTACTTTATCTCCGTAATTCTATCACCCGAATAAATACCTTCTTCCTGAAAGGTGTTAATAGTGCTGATTACTCGCTCCTGCACAGCCGATCTCATGAATGCTTTGCAATTTCTTGGTAAATACCCCTGTCGTGCAAGCTCACCTATAACATCGGAGATTCTTCTCCTGTCATCTATAATTACACTCGTTTCAGTGTCACCTTGCGCTATTGTTATGGATATTTTCATGTTTCTTCCTTCTCCACCTAATAAATATTACCGAGATAAGACACATCATAGTTCCTACGATCAATACATCTATAACTCTCATTGTGTCGATACCGATATGCCCCGTCTTCGAAGAGCTCTCTACTCCCGTGTTTACCTTCGTAAATAGCTTCCCTTCATTTATAGTATCTCGTACCTCTTTGTCATAGCTTCCTGTCCCTTGCCAATCTACGGCAAACAGATTAGAAACCATCTGCTTCTGGTCCGCTTCTTTCTTTTCTTTAATATCCTTCATATTCGCCATACTTTCATCAGTAAAGACAGCGAATCCGTATTGAGATAGAATATTTCCCTCTTTTCCATGCTCTCCACTTATGCTCTCAGGATCTAGTGATATGCCTGTTCCATCTGCATATGCATATATGGAAGAGAATGCTGTGAACACCAGAAAAAGTATCGTTGTGATCAAAACGATACGATTCACATTACCTCTACCCTTTACTTTATCAGTAATGTTCATTATTCCTTCCTTTTAATTCTAATTAGCGGTTATATTAACCTCCAAATTAATTCTGATAAGCGGTTATATTAACCTCCAAATTAATTCTGATAAGCGGTTATATTAACCCCCTAAACATCAAAAAATCCTTCGGCACCATAAGATGCCGAAGGACAACAATGCTTATATGAACTGTCCTGCGATGTTTGCGTCAAGCTCCTGTGCAGCGGCTAGAGACTGGTCAATCTGTCTAGCGATTGTCTCAACTAGCTCTCTAGTCTTGTCTAGTCCTGGCTTTAGTCCGGCAAACTGCTCAACATATGCGTTAGCAGCTGCACCCTCCCAGCTATCAGGCAGAGTGTTAATAACGTTCTGCATCTGTGTAATAAGCCCTTCGAGCTCATTGCCCTGTGATCTGAGAGTTGAAGATGCCTGTGATAGGCCTTCTGCATTTAGTCTAATCTGTGTCATGTCTTCCTCCTTAGTGACTTTGCTTTACTTCTTTTCAACCAGCATTGTTGGCTGTATTAAAAACTTTATAACATCACTGCTTACTCTGCCTTCAACCTTAGCGTTGGACAGAATTTCGCTAAATGCCTTGAGTCTTGTTTTTGTATCAAGGCTGTTTGCTTCAGCAGTTCTATTGAATGCATTTACCGATGCATCAAGCGCTGCATGGTTCTTAGCATTTGTCTCGTTCATAACTTTTACAGTATCCATTGTGAATTTGCTATTTTCTGAATATGCTGCAGTTAGCTTCGAAACATTCTCATTCTGAACCTTGTTAAGCTGCTCTGTTGTGCTATTTAGAATCTGTAAGAAGTCATCCATTCTATACTTTATTGCCTTTTCGTATGTTGCTCCAGATGAGCTTACTCCAGCATTACTATTCCTTGTCATAGTTTCAGGGCTGAGCTTTGATGACAGGTCACCCATAGTTCCTTGATAGTTTCTAACGGCATTTACTAAATCATTTTTATGATTTGCTATATCGGACGACGATGGAGCAGAATCCGTAACTATTCTCTCTGCATCATCGACCTTTGTTCTAGCAGCGTCTAAATCAGCACGGTTTGTTCCTGTAGCAAGATATTTATCTACTTCCTCTTTGTACTTTGCTACTGCTTCTTTATATCTATTTACATTGTTAATGTAATTTACAGCAGCATCGATATCACGCTTTACTAGATCAAGTTTCTCATATACAGCATAAGACAATGTTGGCGATAATAGTTCATCACGTATTGTATCGTAATTTTTAGCATATGCCTCTTTATATAATGTGTTTAAATCTGCAGCATATGATTTTCCGTTTTCAGCGAGTCTGCGTGTGTCCTGATTATTGTATTTAACATTCTGCTCAGGCATGTTAGGCATTTTGAAATCAGCATTGTAATTTCCTGATGCAAGCTTTCTCGCAGCTGCCAGGTTGCTACCATCATTATTAAAGATAGCACTTACGTTGTACTGTCCTAGTTCCACCTCGTCAAGTATCGCGTTAACATATGCGTATGCGAGCTTATCGTTGAATTTCTTGTATGTCTCAAAGACACGATCTTGTGTTCCATCATGAGATGCTTTGTTCAGCTTGTTACTAATCTTATACTCTAGCTTTATTGGCTGTGGGTTCTGGTAGTTAATATTTAGAATATTAGCCGACAAGTCAGAAGGAAAGAAAATAGCTCCAGCATATGTCCCCTTCTTGATGCCTTCCTCTGCAGAGGCGCTGGAAACAACTTTGTACTTCTTCTTATCAAGTGTTTTGATAAATTCCTCTGAGTAGTTAACAGTCTTACCAGAGCTCTCAACCCCTATATCCTGATTGACGATAGCAATAGTACCCGATGACGAACTCTTCTCTGTGTTCGAACTTCCTCCTTTTGAACATCCTGTTACTAGTAACGAGGTAACAAGAATGAAAGCAAGTAGTAATGATGTGATTGTACGTTTTTTCAATTTTACCCTACCTATTCTGGAATTTGCATTTCTGATTAGTGCTATTGCATAGCGTAAAATCAGTTTTATGTTAATTCCAACACATAAACACCATAATTTTTTTATAATTGTATTATCTCATTATATTTACTCATGTGTCAATACCTGTGCAAAAATAGTGATTTTTCATACTAATATAGTGATTTTCTTGTAATTAAACATAAAAAGAGTCCTCCTCTCGGAGAACTCTTTATTATAATTATATCGATTAGACGACAGCTCTATACGAGCTCGAGATATACGACCTCCGCATTATCTCCCTGTCTAGGTCCTAGCTTAAGAACTCTTGTATATCCGCCATTACGCTCAGCGTACTCTGGTGCGATCTCATCAAAGAGCTTTGTAACTACATCTTCATCGAAAACGTATGCGAGAACCTGTCTTCTTGCATGAAGATCTCCACGTTTAGCTAGTGTAATTAGCTTCTCAGCTTCACGACCTGCTTCCTTCGCTCTATCTAGAGTTGTAGTAATTCTACCTTCTCTGAATAGATCGGTTACGAGGTTTCTTAGCATGGATTTTCTGTGTGCAGAATTTCTGCCCAGCTTCTTGTAACCATTCATCAGTCTCTACTCCTTTCAGTTAGTTTTCGTCATTAGGCTTAAGGCTCAATCCGAGCTCTGTAAGCTTATTCTTTACTTCTACAAGCGACTTCATTCCGAGGTTTCTAACCTTCATCATGTCTTCTTCAGTACGCTGAGTTAGCTCCTGAACTGTGTTGATTGAAGCTCTCTTGAGGCAGTTAAACGAACGAACTGAGAGCTCTAGCTCTTCAATTGTCATCTCAAGTGCCTTTTCCTTACGAGCTTCACTCTTCTCGACCATGAAGTCCATCTCGTTCACCTCAGATCCTAATCCAATGAATAGGTTGAGGTGCTCTAGCATGATCTTTGCACCGATGGAAACACCCTCTTCTGGAGTGATTGAACCATCTGTCCAAAGCTCAAGCGTTAGCTTATCGTAATCAGTCACCTGCCCAACTCTTGTATTCTCAACTGTGAAGTTAACCTTCTTAACAGGTGTGAATATTGAGTCTACTGGAATAACTGCTATAGGAGTTGAATCTGTCTTATTCTGCTCTGCAGGTACATATCCTCTTCCCGAAGCGATGTTCATCTCCATTACCAAAGTTGCATTCTCTGCTAGAGTTGCAATGTGTAAATCTGGATTGAAAATCTCCGTATCGGAATCAACGATGATATCCGCTGCTGTTACTTCTCTAGCACCAACAGCATTGATAATCGCTCTCTTCTCTTCGTCGCCATTGATTCTTACAGCAAGTCTCTTGAGGTTCAAGATAATCTCTGTAACATCTTCCTTGACGCCTGGAATAGTTGAGAACTCATGGAGTACACCGTCAATCTTGACAGAAGTGATAGCTGCTCCTGGTAAAGAGCTGAGAAGAATTCTTCTCATGCAGTTTCCGAGCGTTGTACCGTATCCTCTCTCGAGAGGTTCTACAACGAACTTTCCGTACTGTCCATTTTCATCGATTTCCTTAGTAATTGTTGGCTTTACTATCTCAATCATTTTGTTCCTCCCATAAATCTACTGATCTGACGATTAATAATTAGTGCATCGTATGCAAACGTATTAATTAATCGAGCGACTATCTTGAGTAGAACTCAACGATGCTGTGCTCTGCGATTGGTAGATCAATGTCTTCACGGCTTGGTGCTGTAACGATTTTACCCTCAAGCTTGTCTAGATCAATGCTAATCCACTGTGGAGTTGTGATAACCATATCCTTAAGCTCCTTGAACTTAGGAGATGACTGAGACTTTTCCTTTACAGTGATTACATCTCCAGCCTTGAGTTCCATTGAAGGGATGTTAGCCTTCTTGCCATTAACTAGGAAGTGTCCGTGGTTAACTAGCTGTCTAGCTTCTCTTCTTGTAGCTGCAAAACCCATTCTGAATACAACGTTGTCGAATCTGCTCTCGAGCATTACGAGAAGGTTTGTACCAACCTGTCCAGGTCTCTTTTCAGCCTTAGCATATAGATTTCTGAACTGCTTCTCCTGAAGTCCGTATACGAACTTAACCTTCTGCTTCTCGTTGAGCTGAAGACCGTACTCGCTCTTCTTTCTTCTGCTCTGCTGAGCCTGTCTCTTAGATTTCTTATTTATACCCATGTACTGTGGCTCAATGCCTAGTGCCTTAGCTCTCTTCAGTACTGGTTCTCTATTTCTAGCCATGTATTGTTACTCCTCCTTCCGCTTAGACTCTTCTCTTCTTAGGTGGCCTGCATCCATTGTGAGGAATTGGCGTAATATCCTTAATCATTGTTACATTGAGTCCAGCAGTCTGAAGTGCTCTGATAGCAGCTTCTCTACCGGAACCAGGACCCTTTACGTATACCTCTACTGTCTTTAGACCATGCTCCATAGCTGCCTTTGCTGCAACCTCAGCAGCGCTCTGTGCAGCAAAAGGTGTCGACTTTCTCGAACCTCTGAAGCCATTTGAGCCAGCACTTGACCATGATAGTGCGTTTCCGTCCATATCTGTTAGAGTAACTAGTGTGTTGTTAAATGTGGACTGGATGTGAGCCTGGCCTCTTTCAACGTTTTTACGTTCTCTTTTCTTCTTTCTAACTGTCTTCTTAACAGCTGCCATATTTCTCTACCTCCTTGTCCTTATTTCTTCTTGCCAGCAAGACGCTTAGGACCCTTACGAGTTCTTGCGTTTGTCTTGGTCTTCTGGCCTCTAACTGGGAGACCTCTTCTGTGTCTGATTCCTCTGTAGCTTCCGATCTCCATCAGTCTCTTGATGTTGAGGGAAACTTCTCTTCTAAGATCACCTTCTACGATATGCTCAGTCTCAATGACCTTTCTAATCTTTCCGGCATCTTCTTCTGTAAGATCTCTTACTCTGATGTCACCATCCACTCCTGCTTTAGCGAGGATGTCCTTGGATGTTACTAGACCGATTCCATAGATATAAGTAAGACCGATTTCGATTCTCTTATCTCTAGGTAGGTCAACTCCGGCAATTCTTGCCATTTCTTCCTCCTTTCCTATCTTCCGTCACCAACCCGGGGGTGATATAGACAGGGGTTACATTTAATAAAGCTGTACTGAGTTCCCGGCAAAACAGCACGTCATAATATTATAACCTATTTTACTAGCCTTGTCTCTGCTTATGCTTAGGATTTTCACAGATTACCATGACTTTTCCATGTCTCTTGATTACCTTGCACTTTTCGCAAATTGGCTTTACTGAAGCTCTAACTTTCATATTAGCTCCTCCTTTAATTAGTTCTTATCACGCCACGTGATCCTCCCACGTGTTAAATCATAAGGTGATAATTCTACCTTTACTTTGTCACCCGGCAGAATTCTGATGTAATTCATCCTGATCTTACCGGAAATGTGGGCGAGGACTTCGAAGCCGTTCTCTAGCTTAACCTTGAACATTGCGTTTGGCTGTGCGTCGATGACCGTGCCCATTACTTCTATCGAATTCTTTTTCGACATAAATTCAGTCTCCTTATATCAACGTGAGCAGCTCAGGCTCTCCGTCTGTGATTACTACGGTATTCTCATAGTGAGCTGCCAGCAGTCCATCGTCAGTAACGACCGTCCAGTCATTACCGAGAACTCTGGTTCCGTAGGAACCTTGTGTAATCATCGGCTCAATTGCCAGAACCATTCCCTCTTTGAGGTGTGGCCCAGTGTGAGCATCCCCATAATTAGGAACTTGCGGGTCTTCGTGAAGATCACGTCCAATCCCGTGTCCTAAATACTCTCTAATGACACCGAATCCATTGGACTCAGCATATTCCTGAACAGCGTGTCCTATGTCGTGCAGTCTGTATCCTACCATCGCATATTTAACGCCTTCAAAAAAGCTTTGCTTCGTTACGTCAATCAGTTTACGAGCCTCGTCACTGATTTCGCCTACAGCATATGTTCTAGCTGCATCGCTACAATAGCCCTTGTATGTTGAACCTGTATCAACGCTTACAATATCGCCTTCCTTGAGCACTCTGTCTCTAGAAGGGATTCCATGTACTACCTCATCATTAACAGATACGCAAGCCGCAGCAGGAAATCCGCCATATCCCTTAAAGGTTGGCTTCATCTTGTAGTGAAGTATTCTCTCCTCTACAAAATTATCGATTGCATGTGTTGTCATGCCAGGTTTGATGAATCCCTCGATATCTCGAAGGATCTCACCTGTAACCTTGGCAGCTTCACGCATGATGTCAATTTCTCTTTTCGACTTAATTATTATCATGACTATTTTGCCTCAATTGCCTTTACGACATCTTCGAAAACCTCGTTATGAGTTTTCTCTCCGTCGAAGTTGGCGAGTACGTTCTGCTTCTCATAATATCCAATGAGTGGAGCAGTTTCGCTCTCGTACACATTAATTCTGTTTTCTACAGTTTCGCGATTATCATCCTTGCGCTGGAATAATTCTCCACCGCACACATCGCATATTCCTTCCTTCTTAGGCGGAACATTCACTACATGGAAGCTTGCACCGCAGGATTTGCATACTCGTCTTCCTGCAATACGCTCTATGAGAACGTCCTTTCTAACTTTGAAGTTAAGAACTATATCTAGCTTTTGACCGTTTTCAGATAGGAATTTATCCAGCTGCTCGGCCTGGAAGATAGTTCTTGGGAAGCCATCTAGGAGAAATCCCTCCTTACAGTCGTCTTTCTGAAGTCTGTCTGTAACCAAATTAACTACTAGTTCATCCGGTACCAGCTTACCCTCGTCCATGTATCCCTTTGCCTTTTTACCAAGCTCTGTTCCTTCCTTGATGTTAGCGCGGAATATATCTCCTGTTGAGATATGTGGAACATTGTATTTTTCTATTACCTTAGCCGCCTGCGTGCCTTTACCAGCTCCAGGAGGGCCAAGTAAAACAGCTCGTAGCATGTTATGTGCCATCCTTTCCTAAACGATTATTTAAGAAATCCTTGATAATTTCTGTTGAGCATTTGATTCTCAATCTGTTGCACTGTATCTAGCGCTACGCCTACTGCGATTAGAAGTGAAGTTCCACCGAACGAAAGCTGTAACGGTGTAAATTCACTGACTACAGTTGGAATAGTAGCTACACCTGCCAAGAATATTCCTCCTACAAGGCATAGTCTTGACATAATTCTAGATAAGTATTCCTCAGTTGCTGCACCAGGTCTAATTCCCGGAACGAAACCGCCACTCTGTCTCATATTGTCTGCAACTTCTTCTGGCTTAAATGTGATAGCCGTGTAGAAGTATGTGAAGAACAGTGTCAGCGTGATATTTAGTATTGCGTAAACCCAAATTCCTGGATTTCCTGATGGAGATAGGTACTTCGACATCCACTGAGCAAATGAAGACTGTGGAACGAAGTAAGTTATCGTCAATGGGAACTGAAGTAATGATAGCGAGAAGATAATAGGAATTACTCCTGCCTGGTTAACCTTAATTGGAATATGGGTTGACTGGCCGCCATACATCTTTCTTCCAACCATACGCTTTGCGTACTGTACTGGAATTTTTCTTGTCCCCTGCTGCATCAGTATGATTACGACAGTGATTAAAACTGCCACAACTATTAATGCAATAACAGCAACTACACTTAGTGCTCCTTCTTTCACCTGCGTGTGAATTCCTCTAACTGCTGTTGGAATTCTTGCGATAATGCCGCCGAAAATGATCAGCGAGATGCCGTTTCCGACACCATATTCGTTAATCTGTTCTCCTAGCCACATTAGGAACGCGGTTCCTGCTGTCAGGACTGTTATGATTACTATCATCGAAAAGGCATTCTGGTTGACAATTGCCCTTCTAAAAAGACCAATCGTCAAACCTGTTGCCTGAATCAATCCTAACACTACGGTTAAATATCTCGTAATTGTCGCCATTTTCTTACGGCCTTCATTTCCTTCCTTCGAAAGCCTCTCGAAGTAAGGAAATGCTATTGTAAGAAGCTGAACGATAATCGAAGCGGTTACATACGGAGTGATACTCAAAGCAAATATTGTGAAATTGCTGAATGCTCCTCCGGAAAATAAATCAAACAAGTCGAGAAGCCCTGTCTGACCCTGGAACATCTGAGCAAGATAATCTCTATTGATTCCTGGAACTGGTATATTTGATCCAATTCTGAAAACAAGCATTATCATGAGTGTAAAAAGAATTTTCGAACGAATTTCCTTTACATGCCATGCATTAGAGAGTGTCTTGAGAAGTTCCATGATTAGATAACCTCTGCCTTTCCGCCTGCCTTTTCAATCTTTTCAGCAGCGCTCTTGCTGAATTTCTCAGCCTTTACAGTTAGCTTCTTCTCTAGTTCGCCGTTTCCTAGAACCTTAACTCCATCTTTTACCTGCTTAACAAGCCCGGACTGAAGCATTAGGTCGAAGTCTACGACTGTTCCATCTTCAAATCTATTTAGATCTGCAACATTAACTTCTGCATATTCCTTAGCGAAACGATTTGTAAATCCTCTCTTAGGAATTCTTCTGTATAGTGGCATCTGGCCACCCTCGAAGCCTAGACGAACACCGCCGCCGCTTCTGGAGTTCTGACCGTTCATACCTCTGCCGCCAGTAGTTCCGAGACCAGTACCCTGACCGCGACCTCTTCTCTTGCGAGCTTTGGTTGCACCCTCAGCTGCCTTTAATTCGTGAAGTCTCATTGTCCTGCACCTCCTATAGCTCTTCTACATCTAGAAGATGAGAAACCTTAGCAATTGCGCCGCGTGTTGCGGACGAATCAGCTAGCTCAACCGAATGATGTAGCTTCTTGAGGCCAAGAGCTTCTACTGTCTTCTTCTGCTTAGGAGTTGCGCCAATAACACTCTTAACTAAAGTAATCTTTAATGCCTTTGCCATTTGCGTCTTCCTCCTATCCTAAAATTTCTTCAGGTGTCTTACCACGACGCTTAGCAACTTCCTCTACAGTTGTGAGACTTCTCAGTCCTTCTAGAGTTGCAAGTGCCATGTTTCCTGTGTTACTCGAACCAAGCGACTTAGCTCTAACATCCTTGAGTCCACAAGCTTCTAGTACTGTACGTACAGATGAACCTGCGATAACTCCAGTACCTTCTGCTGAAGGCATGATTAAAACTTTGCCTGCTCCGAAAATTCCTACAGTCTGGTGAGGAACTGTTGTTCCTACCATAGGTACGAATATTAGTTTCTTCTTAGCATCTTCAGTTGCTTTTCTTACAGCTTCAGGAATCTCCTGAGCCTTTCCAAGGCCAATACCTACGTGGCCTGCGCCATCTCCAACTACGAGAGTAACGGAGAACTTCATGTTCTTTCCGCCCTTTACAGTCTTCGAAACACGTCTGATGTTAACGATGGTTTCAGTAAGTTCAAGCTTAGATGCATCTATTCTCGTGCGCATTCTGTATCCTCCCTTAGAATTCTAATCCTGCTTCACGTGCACCATCAGCGAGTTCCTTAACTCTGCCATGATAAAGGTATCCGCCTCTATCGAAGCAAACCTCTTTGATGCCCTTAGCTACAGCCTTTTCGCCTACCGCTTTGCCTACCTGCTTAGCTGCGTCTTTATTTCCACCGTTTGCAATACTTGCCTTAAGTTCCTTATCGAGAGACGATGCGGATACAAGAGTTGTTCCGTTAACGTCATCGATGACCTGAGCTGAAATATTGCTGTTCGATCTAAATACGCACAGTCTTGGCTTCTCGGGAGTTCCAAAAACGTCTTTTCTGACTCTGGCATGTCTCTTGAGTCTTCTGTCATTTCTGCTTGCTTTTGCCATTTCTCAAATCCTCCCTTCTCTATGCGGAAGCTCCGCTCTTTCCTTCCTTCTTGTGTACAACTTCTCCATCGTAGATGATACCCTTGCCCTTATATGGCTCAGGCTTTCTCCAAGCTCTGATATTAGCAGCATAGTTTCCTACCTCTGCCTTGTCGCAGCCCTTAACGATGATTGTTGTAGCATCAGGAGTCTCTGTTGTGATTCCTGCTGGGTCCTTCATCTCTACAGGGTGCGAGAAACCTAGCTTCATAACGAGTGTGTCTCCCTGCTTTGCAACAGTATATCCAACACCGTTAACTGTCATCTTTACTTCATAACCCTTTGAAACACCCTCTACCATATTGTGGATAAGTGTTCTTCCGAGTCCGTGCTGAGACTTATCCTGCTTTGAGTCGGATGGTCTCTTAACTGTTAGAACGTTTTCTTCGATCTCAACAGTTAGGTTTTCAGCGATTGGCTGGCACAGCTCGCCCTTAGGGCCTTTTACCTTAATTACATTATTATCCTCAACCGTTACTTCTACGCCGGCAGGGATTGTAATTGGTCTAACGCCTATTCTTGACATATTTTATACCTCCTACCAAACGTAACAAATAACTTCTCCGCCAACTCCGAGCTTACGAGCTTCTTTGTCGCTTATAACACCCTTAGATGTTGAAACGATAGCGATTCCTAGACCGCCAAGCACCTTAGGTACCTGATCAGCCTTAGCATAAACTCTGAGACCTGGCTTCGAGATTTTCTTGATCCCGTAGATTGTCTTTTCCTTATTTGGGCCGTACTTTAACTCTACAGTGATAGTTCCCTGTGCGTTGTCCTGAGCTACTGAAAAGTCCTTGATAAATCCCTCGTTCTTAAGGATTTCTGCGATAGACTTCTTCATCTTGGACGCTGGGATTTCTACCTTAGCGTGTCCGGCTGTGTTGGCATTTCTAATTCTAGTTAGCATATCTGCTATTGGATCTGTCATTGCCATTACAGTTTTTCTCCTTTCTCCACGTGGTTCCTGCGCGCTTCATGCGTGACAGGCCTGCGCAAAATAACCTACCAGCTTGCTTTTCTTACACCTGGGATTTCACCCTTGTAAGCAAGCTCTCTGAAGCAGATACGGCATATGCCATACTTCTTCAGAACCGAATGTGGTCTTCCACAAATCTTGCATCTTGTATAAGCCCTTGTTGAATACTTAGGCTTTCTGGTCTGCTTAACTTTCAGCGAAGTCTTAGCCATGTTCCCCTCCTAAATTACTTCTCAAAAGGCATTCCGAGGAGCTCAAGTAGTGCCTGTGCTTCCTCATCTGTCTTAGCTGTTGTAGTGAATACAATGTTCATTCCCTTGATGGTCTCTACATCATCGTAAACGATTTCTGGGAAGATGAGCTGCTCTCTAATTCCCATGGAGTAGTTACCTCTTCCATCGAATGAATTCTTGCTTACACCCTTAAAGTCTCTAACTCTAGGAAGAGAAAGATTGAAGAACTTATCTGCAAATGCATACATTCTGTCACCTCTTAGAGTAACCTTAGCTCCTACAGGCATTCCCTGTCTAACCTTGAAGTTAGCGATGGATTTTCTAGCCTTTGTAACAACAGGTCTCTGTCCGGAGATGAGTGAAAGTTCCTTTACAGCGCTCTCGAGGATCTTTGAATTATCCTTAGCCTCGCCAAGACCCATGTTGATTGTGATCTTCTCCAGCTTTGGCACTTCCATTGCGTTGGAGTAGTTGAACTTTTCCTTAAGTGCTGCAAAAACACTCTCGTCATACTTTGTTCTTAGTCTATTTGCCACTGTCTCTCCTCCTTTCCTAGTCTACTACGGCGTTGGTCTTCTTTGAGTATCTAACCTTCTTGCCGTTCTCAATCTTAGTTCCAAGTCTTACACCCTGCTTGCTCTCCTTTTCGTAGAACATAACATTTGATGCATCGATAGGACCTTCTATGTGCTTAATCTCGGATGCGGATGTTCTTGTAGCCTTTGCGTGCTTAGTCTGCACGTTTACACCCTCAACAACAACCTTGTTAGCCTTTGGAATAGCTCTTAGAACCGTTCCAACCTTGCCCTTATCCTTGCCCGAGATAACTACTACTGTATCGCCTTTTCTAATCTGCATTTGTACACCCCCTATAATACTTCCGGTGCCAAAGACACAATCTTCATAAAGCCGTTATCTCTAAGTTCCCTAGCAACAGGTCCGAAGATACGTGTTCCTACAGGGTTCTTATCGCTTCTGTCTTTGATAATTACAGCAGCATTCTGGTCAAATTTTACGTAGCTACCATCATCTCTTCTAGCGCCACTCTTTGATCTAACAACTACTGCCTTTACAACGTCACCTTTCTTAACAACTCCACCTGGAGCAGCATCCTTAACGGAGCAAACGATGATGTCTCCAATATTCGCATACTTGCGGCCTGTACCACCAAGGATACGAATGCAAAGGAGCTCCTTCGCTCCGGAATTGTCGGCAACTCTCAATCTTGTTTCTGTCTGTATCATGATTTGTCGCCTCCCTATTTAGCTTTCTCAACGATCTCAACAAGTCTCCATCTCTTATCCTTTGAAAGAGGCTTTGTCTCCATAATCTTTACTCTATCGCCGATGCCACACTCATTGTTCTCGTCGTGAACCTTGAACTTTTTAGTTCTCTTAACAGCCTTACCGTAAAGAGAATGTCTTACTGAATCCTTTGTAGCAACAACAATTGTCTTATCCATCTTGTCGCTTACAACTACTCCAGTTCTGGTCTTTCTGCTATTTCTTTCCATTGTACATCCTCCTTCCTTTAAGCTTCAGGCTTTTCCATTTCCCTGATTATGGTCTTAACTCTGGCAATATCTCTTCTGATTTCTCTCATCTTCACAGGGTTGTCGAGCTGTCCGGTAACGTGCTGGAATCTCAGATTGAATAGCTCCTGCTTCATTCTTGCGAGCTCGGCGGTTCTCTCCTGATCAGTCATTTTTCTTATTGTATTCAGATCCATTATTCGTCACCACCCTTTGCTTCCTGGTTCTTGACAACGAACTTGCACCTTACTGGTAGCTTGTGAGAAGCAAGTCTCAAAGCCTCCTTAGCCTGTGCTTCAGTTACGCCCTCAAGCTCGAACATTACTCTGCCCGGCTTAACTACAGCCACCCAATACTCAGGTGAACCTTTTCCGGAACCCATTCTTACTTCTGCTGGTTTCTTTGTGATTGGCTTATGTGGGAAGATTTTGATATAAACCTTTCCGCCTCTCTTGATGGATCTTGTCATCGCGATTCTGGCAGCCTCGATCTGCTTTGAGTCAATCCATGCTGGCTCTTCAGCAACTAGACCGAACTGACCATATGTAACGGTGTTACCCTTTGTTGCAACACCCTTCATTCTGCCTCTGTGGACTCTTCTGCGTTTAACGCGCTTTGGCATTAACATGGCAAGTCTCTCCTTTCTATGATTATTCTTCTGTTCCCTGTGCAGTTTCAACTACTTCAGGAGCAGGAGCCGCCTCAGTTACCTTTGGAGCCTTTCTAACTCTTGTAGTTGCTGGCTTAACCTCTGGTCTGCTTTCGCGGTTATCATTTCTTCTGTTTCCGAAGCTTCTCTTCTTATCTCTCTTATCGTTTCTTCTCTGCTTACGATCTCTTCTATCGTTTCTGGACTGCTCTGGAATAGCCTCCTTGAGACCCTTATCTAGAATCTCGCCGTGGTTAACCCAAACCTTAACACCAATTTTTCCGTAAGTAGTGTCTGCCTCTGCAAATCCATAATCGATATCAGCTCTGAGAGTGTGTAGAGGAACATTTCCTTCGCTGTACTTCTCGCTTCTAGCAATCTCGGCACCACCAAGTCTTCCGGAAACAAGAACCTTGATACCCTTAGCTCCAGACTTCATAGTTCTCTGGATTGCGGACTTCATAGCTCTTCTGAAAGAAACTCTTCTCTCGAGTGCCTGTGCAATGCTCTCAGCTGTTAGCTGTGCATCAAGCTCAGCTCTTCTAACCTCTTCGATGGAAATATCTACAGTCTTACCTGTTAGCTTAACGAGGTTCTTCTTGAGCTCGTCAATTCCATCTCCAGATCTTCCGATTACCATTCCTGGTCTAGCTGTTGCGATGATTACCTTTACCTTGTCAGCTGCAGGTCTCTCAATTACGACACTTGCAACGCCGGCAGCGTAAAGCTTCTTCTTAACATAGTTTCTAACCTTGTTGTCTTCAACTAGGAAATCAGCGAAGTTGCTCTTGTCAGCAAACCACTTTGAGTTCCAATTCTTGTTGACTCCAACTCTGAATCCATGTGGATTAACCTTCTGACCCATCTGGCTGACCTCCTTCTACTGTTTCTACTGCCTTTACAGCTTCTCTCTCCTTAAGAGTTACTCCAATGTGGCTTGTTCTCTTGAGGATCATGGATGCTCTACCCTGAGCGCCTGCTCTGAATCTCTTCATTGTAGGACCCTGGTTTGCATAAACCTCTGCGACGTATAGCTCATCACGGTTCATATCAAAGTTGTTTTCAGCATTTGCTGCTGCGGACTGAACTACCTTCTCTACAAGCTCTGCACCCTTTCCAGGTGTGAACTTGAGGATTGTTAATGCCTCGTTCAAATCTTTTCCTCTTACTAGGTCAGTAACAGGCTTTAGTTTGCTAGGAGACATTCTTACATATTTAGCAAGTGCTTTTGCTTCCATATCAGTTTCTCCTTTCTTTATTTCGCCTTGTCACCAGCGTGACCCTTGTAAGTTCTAGTTGGAGCGAACTCTCCAAGTCTGTGACCTACCATATCTTCTGTGATGTATACAGGAACATGCTTACGACCGTCGTGAACAGCGATCGTATGTCCAACCATCTGAGGAAAAATCGTCGATGGTCTCGACCATGTCTTGATTACACTTTTTTCATTAGACTCGTTCATCGCTTCGATTCTCTTGATGAGTTTCTTTTCGACGAAAGGGCCCTTTTTTAGCGATCTTCCCATTATATGCTCCTTTCTTATTTAGCATTTCTTCTTCTAACGATGTACTTGTTGGAATCCTTGTGCTTGTTACGTGTCTTGTAACCAAGAGTTGGTTTACCCCAAGGTGTAACTGGGCTCTTACGTCCAACTGGTGCTCTACCTTCACCACCGCCGTGTGGGTGATCGTTAGGGTTCATTACGGAACCTCTTACTGTAGGTCTCCATCCCATGTGTCTCTTTCTACCAGCCTTACCAATCTGGATGTTAGCGTGGTCAATGTTACCAACTTCTCCGATTGTAGCTCTGCAGTTGATTCTTACCATTCTTACTTCGCCGGATGGTAGCCTTACCTGAGCATAATTGCCTTCCTTAGCCATGAGCTGAGCGCCGTTACCAGCTGATCTTACAAGCTGAGCACCCTTTCCAGGCTTTAGCTCGATGTTGTGAATGATTGTACCTACTGGGATATTCGCGATTGGTAGTGCGTTTCCTACCTTGATATCCGAATCTGGTCCAGATTCAACTACGTCTCCAACGCGCAGCTTGTTAGGAGCAACAATGTATCTCTTCTCTCCATCTGCGTAAACTAGAAGAGCGATATTCGCTGTTCTATTTGGATCGTACTCGATAGTCTTAACTGTTGCTGGAATACCGTCTTTAGTTCTCTTAAAGTCGATAATTCTGTACTTAGGTCTGTATCCGCCACCTCTATGTCTAACGGTGATCTTACCTCTTACATTTCTTCCTGAATGCTTCTTCAGAGTTTTAGTAAGGGATTTTTCTGGCTTGCTAACTGTTATCTCCTCGAAAGTCGAAACAGTCATGCCTCTCAGACCAGGAGTGGTTGGATTATACTTCTTAATTCCCATTATTTACTCCTCCTATTTTACAGTCCCTGGAAGATCTCGATCTCTTTGCTATCCGCAGCGAGAGTAACGATTGCCTTCTTATAAGAAGCTGTTCTTCCTACTGTTCTTCCCATTCTCTTAACTTTTCCATTAACGTTCATGATATTAACCTTAGCAACATCAACTCCGAAGATTTCTTCGACAGCCTGTCTAACTTCGGTCTTGTTAGCTGTATCAGCAACCTTGAAAACATACTTCTTGTCAGCCGACATGTCCATGCTCTGCTCGGTGATGATAGGCTTAAGTATTACGTCGTAACCGCTCTTCATTATGCGTATACCTCCTCAATTCTCTCAGCTGCTGCCTTAGTGAGCACGAGGCTGTAATGATTGATGATCTCATATACATTCATTGTGCTTACAAGTGCAGTTCTCACACCCTGAATGTTAGAAGCAGATCTAACAACGTTCTCATCCTTCTCATCCATTACGATGAGGGCCTTCTTATCAGCCTTGATATTCTCGAGAACCTTAACCATTTCCTTAGTCTTTGGTTCAGCGAACTTTAGCTCATCTAGTACGATGATTTCCTTGTCAGCAACCTTAGCAGAAAGTACGGACTTAAGAGCAAGTCTCTTTACCTTCTTAGGAACTGCATATCTGTAGTCCCTTGGCTTTGGTGCGAAAACAATTCCACCACCTACCTGCGTAGGATCTGTTGTGCTTCCCTGTCTGTGGCGACCTGTACCCTTCTGTCTGAAAGGCTTGCGTCCGCCTCCTCTTACTTCACTTCTTGTCTTGGCAGATTGGGTTCCCTGTCTCTGGTTTGCCAAGTAATTCTTGACTACAGTCTGTACTGCGATTTCGTTTGGTTCGATTCCAAAGATTTCATCATTCAATGTAACTTCGCCAACCTCAGCACCGGCCATATTAAGCATCTTTACTTTTGCCATTAGTGATTCCTCCTTTCTGCCTCTTATTTATTCTGTCCTTTTACCGCACCCTTAACCTTAAGGAGTCCGCCCTTCTTTCCAGGAACAGCTCCCTTAACGAGAAGTAGGTTGCGATCAGCAATAACCTTTACGAGAACGATGTTCTGTACTGTAACTGTGTCTCTACCCATTCTTCCTGGGGCCTTGTTGCCCTTGAAGACTCTTGATGGGTATGTACCAGCGGCAAGAGCACCTGCAAGTCTCTTATGCTTGGAACCGTGAGTCATAGGTCCTCTGCGGTGTCCGTGTCTCTTGATGTTACCCTGAGTTCCCTTACCTTTGGAAACGCCTGTAACGTCAAGCTTCATTCCCTCTTCGAAATCAGCAACTGTGATTTCCTGTCCTACCTCGTAAGTCTCGCCATCTTCGACTCTGAACTCAGCGAGGTACTTCTTAGGAGCTACTCCGCACTTCTCAAAATGACCAGTCTCTGGCTTGTTGAGTCTGTGTGCCTTCTGCTCCTCGTAGCCAACCTGTACAGCATTGTAGCCGTCGGTCTCTACTGTCTTAACCTGCGTTACTACCTCAGGTCCGGCTTCGATTACGGTAACTGGTACTACAGCACCGTTCTCATTGAAGATCTGTGTCATGCCGATCTTCTTGCCTAAAAGTGTTTTCATAATTCTCCTCCTAGTGTCTTACAGCGGATCGCCCTGGTTTGGCCGAATTGCCCTCTCATGCGATCTTTCTAAAATCTAGCTTAGAGCTTGATTTCAATGTCAATGCCTGCTGGCATATCGAGCTTAGCAAGAGCGTCTGTTGTCTTAGTCGAAGCATTAGTAATATCGATAAGACGCTTGTGTGTTCTCTGCTCAAACTGCTCTCTGCTGTCCTTGTACTTGTGAACAGCTCTGATGATTGTTACGACTTCCTTCTCTGTTGGAAGTGGAATAGGGCCAGATACTGTAGCGCCTGTTCTCTCAGCAGTCTCAACAATCTTTGCTGCCGACTTATCCAATAGAGCATGGTCATAAGCCTTCAGTCTGATTCTGATTTTCTGTAGTTCGCTCATTAGTAGTTCCTCCTGTTTGTTTTGTACTGTTTTCGCTATGCTTGTACAGGACTTCGCCCGTTTTTACTTGCTTCACCATGGCACTTACACTCTTTCGTGCGTTTCCTAAAGGTTTACACAAATCAAAAATGGCGAACCCCCTCGCCCTCGTCTAGCGAGGACAATTCTCCGCAGAAATTACCTGATAGCTCAGCAACTTCCTGCTTCATCGCCTTAAACAAGCTTTTAAATTATACATGGCAAGAATTTACAATGCAAGGCTTTTTTGTACTTTTTTAAGAAAGTAATTACAGTGTTTTCAAGTGTTACAGGTGGCTCCACACTAACACGGCTACGTGCGTTTCCTTGGTGTTGATATTTCATCAAAAACTATTCGTTTTTTTATGTTTTTTGTATAAATTGCACTATTTTAGGGTTTGTTTCGTTCATTTGACTCAGCTGATCGAATATGAATAATTGATATGTTTTCTCAAAAATACATAAAAAATACATTATTTAGCAGTTGGTATTTTCCAAACACGCCTTAGTAGTCTTTTATCGTCTATTTATATTTTATGTTTCTATATGTATTTGATTCTCATATCGATACTATACGACTGCATATATGATACAATTCTCTTATAAGATATTGAGTTTCAGTATTTCTGAAAGGAGTATTAACAAAATGAAAAAGTTATATAAGAGTAAAAGTTGCGGTACTATTGTAGGCAAGGTATTTGATGATGGTGGAGTTCTCGCATGTTGTGGGGAAGATATGGAAGAGCTTGTGCCAAAGACCGCTGATTCTGCTACTGAAAAGCACGTTCCTGTGGTTGAGTGTGACGGCAATCTCGTTAAGGTTACTGTTGGTAGCACACTTCACCCTATGACAGAGGAGCATCATATTCAGTTCATAATACTTGAAACCAATCTAGGATTCCAAAGAAAAGCTCTAAAGGTTGATGGAGAGCCTGTTGCAACATTTGCCATCCAGGACGGAGAAAAAGTTGTAGCAGCATACGAGTATTGCAATATCCACGGCTTCTGGGTTAACGAGTTAAACTAATATTGTATGATCAGGGGGGTATGCCACCAAATAGTCTGCCTCAGGAGCTTTGTACTGGTTGATATAGATTGATTAGAATAATTGGTCACAGATTTCATAGAAAAGCATAAGCGGAAGGCGATGGCCTTCCGCTTATGTTTTCTTATGTTTACTTGCTCTTCTATATGTCTCTAACAATCCTCTAGCCTGGTGGCCAAGTCATCTTTCTACGTCCAAGAATATGAATGTGCAGATGGTGAACAGTTTGCTGCCCATCTTCTCCAGTATTGATAACGGTTCTATATCCATTATCTAGACCTTCTTGAGCTGCGATATCCTTAATCTTGAGCATCATGTGTCCCATAAGCTCTCTATCTGCGTCTTCTAAATCATTAAGAGATGCAACGTGCTTCTTGGGAACCATCAAAACATGTACAGGTGCCTCTGGAGCAGCATCACGGAAAACCGAAATAAGGTCATCCTCGTATACCATATCAGTAGGTATCTCACCTTTTGCAAGCTTGCAGAAAATGCAATCTTCCATATGACTCCTCCTTTCTAGACCACTTCAGCTAAGCAGCCTTCCTTGTAATTAGAGATTAACCGAACCTCAACGAATTCGCCTGAGGTCAGCTTTCGCTCCTTATCCTTAATATACACCTTTATGTAGTTAGATGTATATCCTGTAGCGTAATCTTCTTCAAAAGTTTCCACGAGCACTCTGTGTACTACGCCAAAGTTGCGTTTTTGGAACTCCTGTGCGACGTGTCCCGCTCTGTTAATCAGCTCATTTACACGAGCCGTCTTGTCTGCCGGCGTCACTGTTTCCTTATACTTCGCAGCCTCAGTGCCCTGCCTAGGCGAGAATTTGAATGCATGAACTCTGCCGAAAGTGGCTTTGTTAACGACGTCTAGAGTGTCTGCGAAATCTTCTTTCGTCTCCCCAGGAAATCCAACTATTATATCCGTCGTGATTCCGTATAGCGAATCAACGCTTCGTATAGCCTCGACAATCGCGAGGTATTCATCTCTAGTGTATCTGCGTTTCATGCCCTTTAGAACATTGTTACTGCCACTTTGTATAGATAGGTGCAGATGTCTGCAAAGTCTCTTGTACTTGACGATTCGCTCAACGTGTTCCTTGTCTACAACGTTAGGTTCAAGTGAGCTCAGTCTTACTCTGAAATCTCCTTCTAATTCATCAAGCCTCTTCAGCACCGCTTCAATTCCTGAAAGACCTTCTTCATCATTTTGTCTCTTAAATGCAAAGCCTTTTTCGCTTCCATATAGAGCGGTATTGATGCCCGTAAGCACAATTTCCTTGTAACCTCTATCTACAAGAGCTTTCGCCTCAGCAATAATCTCCTCTATCCCTCTGCTTCTGACCGCACCCCTTGCATAAGGAATCTTGCAGTAGGAGCAGAATCGGTTGCAACCTTCTTCAATCTTTATATATGCCCTCTGCATCTGTGACTCACTTGAGATTACGATGCCAGTCTCCTCATAGCCAACAAGCTCGCTAAAAGGAAGTACTCTGGTTTCAGTATCAGGCTCTTTGCCAGTCTTTCTAAGCTCCAAAGCATTCATAACCTCTTCGCAGATAGTAGACTTAAGGTTATTTCCAATAACGATATCAACATCAGGCATGGCCTCAAGCTCTTCGCTAGCAGTCTGGGCATAGCAGCCAGTAACCACCATCACAGAATCAGGGCTGAGCTTCTTCATGCGCCTTATATACTTTCTCGACTTGCTATCAGCAACGCTTGTCACAGTGCAAGTATTGATGACATAGGCGTCAGCAGCTTCATCTTCCCCCACGATTTCTGCACCGCGGGAAAGGAACTCTTCTTTCATAGCCTCTGTCTCATATTGATTCACCTTGCATCCAAGCGTATGAAAAGCAATCTTCATATGTGTTAACCGTCCTTTACAATGATGGGTTAAAGTCTAACACACCTCTTTATAACGGTCAACGAGGCTAAGGCGATGAATGACAATAGAAATAGTCCAAGATACATATATAGCAGTGAACCATCTCCAGTTCTTGGAATTGTCGGCTGTGCAACTCTGATCGTTTGATCTCGGTTATTTATATCTTCATGTGTTGCAACGAGCTTCCCTTTATCGTCATACACCTTTTCGTATGCTACGAGCTCCTTGCCAGCAATCTTGGACGTATTAAGTTTAAATGATACTGATGCTGTGCCATTTCCTTCACTTGTAAAAGTGGTACTTCCTGTCACAACTTTTCCGTCTTCTTCGTAAGGCTTGCCAGTCTTCTTATCCATTAGGATACCTCTTACAGTGTAGCTACGTCCCGAAATCAGATTCTCGTACCTCACTGCGTCAACAAGCGATACATTCTTTGCCTTTGAAATTATCTTCGCTCCTCCCTTACCAGTCATCTTGGTTCCAATAGCTGGGTAGTAGATGGACTGAGCAGAATCATTGATATCAGCATGAACTGCGACAGGAACGTTTCTATAAGTTAATGTTTCAAATACTACGGTCACCTTATCCTGGCGGAGAGTCGAGTCATATCTGAATTCGAGCTCTATTTCTCCGTCTCCGTTCTCCGCTGTAAATTCTTTTTCTGCAGTAATCTCTTTGTCATCCTTATCAAGGATAGGTTTATTCTTATCCTTGTCCATTAGGACTCCTGTTACCTTATATTTTTTACCGATGATAAGGTTCTTGTACTTAACCTTGTCGATGATTTTTTCTTCCTTGCTAGGGGCACCTGTATTTGTGCCAGACTCAACTGAATGTGCCTTCGTTTTAATCTCCGGATGACGAAGAGTCTGGTTGTCATCGTTTATATCGCGGTGATTTGCAATCTCTTTGCCTTTATACTTTAATGTCTCAAAGACAACAGTGTCCTTTCCAGCTAGCTTAGTAGTATCAAAGGTGAACTCGAGCCCTACCTCTCCGCTTGCAATGCTGTCAGAAATCGTCGAATTCTGCGCGGTAACCGTGAACTCCTTCTGAGAAGTAATCCTGCTGCCATTCTCCTCAAGTGGCTTTCCTGTACTCTTATCCATCAGCACCCCTTCGAGAGTATATGTTTCACCTTCATACAAGTTAGAGAAGCTCACAACGTCCTTAACCTTAGTCTTCGGACCATACATTGCAAGTGAATCCTCTGTCGCAATGTCCATAGCCTTAGTTCCGATTTTAGGGATAGCAGGGTTGTTGACATGCGAAGATGGCTCTCCTGAGTTGAAATATACAGCCGCACCAGCTCCATCACCATCGATTTTCTTGGTATATAAAGTTTTATCTAGAAGATATCCCGCCGGCGCCTTAGTCTCGCGAATAGTCACTGTTCCGCGAGGCAGTACAGCATCGCCCTGCTCTGTAACAAAGAGAGGATCGCTGCCCTTTGCGAGGTTCTTATCTCTGAGCTCTGCAGTGTATTTACCAGAAGCATCCTTAGTCGTTCTTAGTTTCCATGTGCGAACAACCTTTGCGTTTTCAACAGGTCCAATAGTATCATAATACTTAACTTCAAATTCAGCACCAGTCATGTCGCTAGGATTCATGTAACTATCACCACTAGCTTTTTTCTCGAGAAAAATCTTAACGGGCGCAAACACAGGTGAATCATATGACTGCACTGTGCTCGTAGTTTCAGCCTTGCTCTCCACCTTATAAACAGTCTTGTCTAGCTCATAGCCTACTGGGGCTGTCGTCTCCTTTACAGTGTATTTACCAGGCTTCACTTCCAAAGTTCCTGTTCTACCCTTCTCGTCTGTCGTCAGTTTTCCGACTGCCGTTCCTCCTTCATCATAAACCGTATACACTGCACCAGCTAGAGAATATGTGCCTTTGCACTCTCCAGCAATCTTGATATTGTTGCCGATGGATTTAACAACTTCGATCTTTCCATATGGTTTAAGCCCCCATGCTAGCATCATCTGTGAACCATTAGTTGGATAAGCGAGATATGACTTGAAGTTTTCAGGAATTTCGCCCTTGTAGGCCTTCACATCCTGCATCATGCGATTGATTAGAGGTCTTGAGTTAACTCTTTCATATGCAGGTCTCCCATTAACTCTTCTAGCCGCACATACTAATGCAAAGTAATACTCTTTCTCATCATAGTTGTTCTTCTGCCACTTATCTGTACTGGCAAGGTACGCGAATTTTGTAAACAGAGAATCAGATGCCTGCTTTGTAAGTGTAACGACCTGCCCTGCTTCTGCAGTTCTAAAGTTCTTACCATCTGCACATGCCGCATCATGGATAAGCCCATCGATATTCACCTTGAATATACTCGCATGATTGCGATTGTTATCCTTGTACTGCTTATGCCATGTTACGGTTCCTCTCGTTAGTCCAGCCTCTGGACTTGCTGCCACAGACCTAAATGAGGAGGCACCTCTAGGAGCTGTTGCCCCTACGCTCATGGTCATCCTTCTGCTGACATTATCATATGATGCAGACTCTGGTATTCGCTCTAAAGTATTAGTATTATGAACATTTCCTCTTCTGCCTGCTTCGTTATCAAACTCGCCTTCCATTACGATGTTCGACTCGGCACTACGCGCATTACCATCTGACTCGCTATTAGATGAATCTGCTCCGCTTACAACTTCGTTGCTATTCACCGCTTTGATGGTGAAATTCGCATGACCACCTGTCAGCTTAATGATGAATTTCCCCTCGCTACTTTTATTTATAAAGTGAGTAGCCGAGTCTCCTTTCATATCCACATCACCGTACACGCTCGCATTCTTTCCACCATCGAGAGCTATAATTTCAAGAATTACACCTCTATCCAGCTTGTAATTAATCTGGTACTCATCTCCCGTCCTTGCACTCCGGGCAAAAGTCTCTCCATTTGATAGATTGGTAGTATCTGAAGTCCCAGACTTCAAAGCTGAAAGCTTCGCCCCACTTCCAGTTACTTTGAACTGAAGCCTCGCAGCCGTATCAGGCGGAATGATATTTACACTGCCATCAGGAGCTTTACCTGAACTTAGCGCAAAAACCTGCGATGTTCCAAGAAGCATCACTATACACAGCATCGAGACGATGCAATTATAAATACGTTTAATATTCATTGCTCACCTCAACATCCAGCTCTAATTGCCTTCATCTTCTGAAGCTGGCATATCCTCGAACCTATCAGCAAGAAGCCTCGAGAGTTCCCTAGCTTCATCCTCATGCAAAGTAATCCCTCTGCTCATATGCTCGTGATCAGAGTCCCAGTCACGAATATCGAACTTCGGTGTTCTGTCATTCCACTGAATAAGGTTAAGCTCCTTGCTCCAATTGTTCTTATAGGTAGCCAGTACCCCGATGTGATCCAAAATCTTGTAGGTTACACTTCTTTCATTGTTAGTTGCCATTCTAAAACTCCTTCCATTTATACACGGTGCTATCGCACCTCACTTTCATGTAAATTATATGGTTCCTGTGGAGCTGACAACAATGCAAGAAGTGCACTATAAATAGTGAGATTATCCCTTTTATGAGAGTTTTTATAATACGATTTAAAGCGACCTAGAAATATTAGTTTTAATGCGGATTTTATGATGTGAATTAAAATTTAGAAGCAAAAAATTAAAAGGACCTCTGCACGGTAGAGGTCCTAAGCGCCCTTTGGCGGTTTTATATTTAACACACTTATTGTGTCTAAATACTAGCATAAGTGTGTCACATAAAGTTCGTTGATGTAATGAAATGCACATTTTATGTTCCGAATGACACAAAAATGTGTTTTTCATGTCATCGGGACTCGATTTTGATTCTTCATAGGCTATCTAATCACGAATGCTTTTCATCTCTTTACGAGCTGTCTCCACATACGAAGCTGCTTCACCAGCGATTCCTTCCCTTTCCTCGGTAGTAAGTTCCCTAATCACTTTGGCCGGACGACCCATTATGAGAACGCCATCGGGAAATTCTTTGCCCTGAGTGACGAGAGAACCCGCTCCGACGATGCATTCACACCCGATTTTTGCATCATCCATTATTATCGAACCCATACCTATAAGCGTCGAATCGCCTATCGTACAGCCGTGAATAATCGACATATGACCTATTGTCACATCAGCTCCTATGTATGTCCCGCCATTTGTCGCGATATGAATTACAGAGCCATCCTGGATATTAGTTCTGTCACCGATAACAATATCTTTGCCACTAGAGCGCAGCACAGAATTGTACCAGATATTCACATCCTTACCAATTTTAATATTCTCAGGCCCGCTAAGCTGCACACCATCAGCGATGAATACGCTATCATCGTATAATCCTAGCTTTTTTAACTCTCTATTATTCATATTATGTGATACCTTTCTATTTTCTTTAGCCTCTAGCCGCAGACTGTTTTCCTTATAAATTATTTCAATACTAAATATACACCTCTTTGCAATATTCTACAAAATTTGTATTCCAAACTCACCTCACTGAGTGTACAATTTAGTTAAATAATTAATGTATTGTAAAGCTCGTAGGTGGAGCTATAAACCAGTTATTTGCTTTTTACGGAGGATAAACCAATGGGATTGATTGCTAACTACCAATATATTGATGACGCAAACCTCGACGTACTTCTGCGCCTCGCGAATCTCGATGATGAAGAAGAAGTTTTTGAAACTATTGAAGATTTAAACGAAGAAGCTGAAATTTTCCTTGATACTGATAAAATGTGGGATGTGATGCACTTCGTTCTAACAGGAGTGAGCACCGATGAGAGGTCTAGTGATAACCCCCTCAGCGTGGCAGTTATCGGCGTGGACTTATTTGAAGATTTAAGCCAATTCGTCGCATGTGTAAAAAATGACCGTGTCCCTGAAATCATTTCGGCGCTAGAGGATTTCGATTATGAAAAGGCTCTTGAAGATTTCAATATGGAAGATTGTGCAAATGCTGGCCTGTATCCAAACATATGGGATAAAGATGATGAGGACTTGGTCGATGAGCTAATAGAGGAAATCTCGGATTACATCGAAGGTCTTAGAGACTTCTATAAGAAGGTTCTCGAAGCCGGAGGACATGCACTTATTACGATTTATTAAGGTAGACATATGACGATTAATTTAGCGGATGCGATTTTAAAAACAGCAGGCTTAAATGAAGCCCTGATGCGAGAATGCGATATATTCTTCTGCGATAAGCCTCGAGATACTGAGTATTCGGGGCACGGCGAATTATATTCGTCTTCGTTTGAGACATTTGCAGTTGACGGAAGCGGCGGCGAATATGTAAAGCTTGAAGACGGCAGCATCGGATATATTAGCAGCGAGGGGAGCGTCGGAAGAGTTGCTGAAAGCATGGAGGATTTACTTAAGTTTCTAATTCATGCGGGATGCATTTCGGATTTTAGCTGTAAATACATCTACAAAAGCGATGAGCTGTTATCCGCATTTTGCAGCGGTTACATCGAGAAATCACGTAAGTCATATAATGAGAAAGGCGCTGATTTCGACGAGATTAGAGGCGAGATTGCGAAGAAGTTATCGCTCGAGTATAATCCTGGTAAGCTCCCCGAGTACGCGAAGAGATTTTACGAAGCTGCCAGCAGAGAGCCACTATTCACCTGCAAGTTCGGAGATGGTGACGAAGAGTTTGCATGCGACGGGATTATTTCGGATATTCTCGGACTATGGGTAAACGAGCTAGTGGGTATGACTAGAGACGAGATTCTAAATTATTAGCAAGTGAAATTATTAGGAGGCTATATAAAGAGACTGGATATAAGCTTCCTGAGTCATATATCGAACTTATTAAACACCAGAATGGAGGTATTCCTGTAAATAATGTTGTAACAACAGACAATGTTTGCATTAACTTAGGCGAGTGTGTGAAACTTTTTCGAGCGGGGGGGGGTGCGGAATAGAATCACCTATTCTGCAACAGCCCCTTTATAAAGACTTATAAATTTTGATAATAAATTTCTTCCGAAGGAGTAAGCCCCAATATAAATTCCTCAAAGCTGTTTGCGAGTACAATTATCTCATGGTCGTCTTCTGCTGAGCAGAGCGATACTTTTGGTTCTCCATTCTTGCCGCAACCTCTATAGTCCAGATATATCATTTCGTGACCACCTGATATTGTGTCAGCTATAATAATACCAACATTCCTAGGATATTCCCATTCTTCGTACCAAAACTCATTGCCATAGGTTCCAAATAGGGAATCCTTTTTATCTTCTGATATGCTGAAGATTTCATCTACATCAACACGATAACGATTTCTGTCATCAAACCAAACAGTATTTAGTGGTTTGCCACCGTTTCGTGTTTTCATTAGCACTATATACGATTCAGGAAACTTGTATCCGAGTTTTTGTTCTGCATATTGCACCATTTCATCTGTAAGATTTTCACCTGTGCAAACCTCACTTATATAATCGCTTTCTTTCCAAAAATTATTAAAGTCAATAGTATCAAACACCATTAATCCCTCCCTTACGCCTATAGTTTATCATACATTTTTGTATGGTATATTATATAATAATATTATAAAACTCAAAGAAGTATGATTTGGAGAGAAATGGATAACAAAGATTTAATTTATTTTAAAAATAGAATTGATTCGATAGACTGGGATACTGATTTTGAAAAGGCGGACAAGGAAAACTATGAGATTTTAGATAGGCTTTGTAAATGTATAGAGAATGAGTTTATGAAAAATCAAAAATCAAAGATATTACCCGAAGCATTGTTACTTCTTGCAGAGAATGTAGGTTGTGCAGAGGATTTTGAGCGATATGAAGAAAATTTTGTAAACCGACTCGAGGAAGAAGGCTTGCTGACAAAAGAACTATCAGAGCTATTTCGCCAAAACACAAACAGAAGACAAGGATAGGACATTTCAAAAGTTGAATTATTTACGGAGGATAAGGAATGTATATTGAAAAATACTGGGATGAATATATTGGTGGTTCTGATGACAGTCTAAATCTGGTTGCGTTTTTAGAAGATCAGAAGAAAGAAGAAATCTCTCTTAGCGAAATATTTGACAAGATAGGTTTAAATAAGCTGAACTGGAATTTTCGACAGACCGTAGAATATCTTGGCTTTACTCACTCTAATGGTGTGGAAATAGATTTTTACTTCGCCATAGATGTGATAACAGATCTTGCTGCAATCTTGCTTGAGTGTAAGGTGAACAAAGTCGTAAATCTTCATGAACTTGACGAGTACGATTCGCCATCGCGCAATATCCGCATCATTGTTACACCGGAAGAATATAATGCTTTGGACAAGGTGCTATCAGATTTTGTCCAAAATCCATTAGAATATGACCTAAGTGATATGATGGGTGAAGATGAAATCAAGGATATGGCAGTAGAGGTGAATGCTCTGAGAAAAGAACTGTACGAGCTATCCAAAGCAACCGAAGCTACCATTATATAGAGTGATAAAGAATGGCATTTTGCATATGAAGAAATCGATAAGGGAGCTGCTAAGGGACAACTTAATATGGATATGTTTTTTTAGGGATTGCATTATTATTCGTGGGACAGTTTATTTCAAGCCTCATAGATCCATTTCCCTTACCGAATTATTTTAACAATAATTTTAAAATATTGATGTTAGGTTTTTTGATTGGCTTTGTATTAAACGGATTTTGTGCATTAGTTGCAATTTTACACGGTGATATTAAGCTTACTTTTTACAAGTTTGAAATATTGAACCTAAAACATTCTATTTGGGCTACCAAATAGTGGAACAGTAGCTAAATATTCCGTTTTTATGATGGATATAAATTTCGCGACAAGCAGTTTTGTCTTTGATAAAAACTTTGGCTTGGAAGGGGCAGCACTCTCAATAACACTAATGTTTATAGGGTGTATGATAATGTATATTTATTGCAAGAAAAACAATAAGTTTGTCTTTAGAATGAGCAATTACAGTGACGGAAAAATATTTGAACATGCAAGTTTTGGAGAAGCATTTTTGACGGACAGAGCTCTATATTTTTTCGACTTCATATGACTTTGATTGTATTTTTGAAGTGGGAATGACGGCATCTGAATTTACGGATACCGGTGAGTTTGCAAAATATGATGCCCAGGCAGGAGGATGGGAAGAGATAGACTAATGTAGTTAGGGAATTAAAACCTAAAATCAGGCAAAAGATTAATTTAATAAAAAGCATAAAATAATCTTTACGGAGGATACCTACAATGAAAAATAAAGTAATTATACCAGTGATTTCAATAATAATAATTGTACTCGTACTTTTAGGAATGGCTTTTCTATTGATACATAAATCTATCGCATCAAAGCAGGAGTTCGTCTCATCACCTGATACCATAGAAGTGTACATAAATGAGGGAAATCGGGATGTAATAGTTGAGCCATCAAGTGATGACAAAGTTCATATAACATACTACGGGAACGGAAAGAGTGATGCACCTAGGGATGAATTAGGTCAAGTAGTTTATAAAAGCAAACACGAAAGCTCAATCTTTGGCTTTCTCTTTAACACCTCATCAAAGAAGATTGTCGTAAAGGTTCCCAAAAACATATTAGTACTTAATGTTTTAAACGATAATGGCGATAGCACCATCAAATCAATAAACAATGAAGATTTAGCGATAACAGTGCATAGCGAAAATGGTGATGTGTCTATTGAAGACGTCAAAGTCTATTTAGCTGAAACATATCTAAATAATGGAGATTTTTCAATTAAGGCGGATTTACGCAGTCTAATAGCTGAATCAAAAAACGGAGACATACATGCTAAGCTAAAAGGGGAAGAGTCGGATTATTCTAGGGAGTTTAAGGAAGATAAAAAGTACTACAACGTAAGGTCTGAAAATGGAGATGCAAAAGTCGATTTCTACAAATAGATAAAATAGGAGATATACTATGACAATCAAGGAGTTTGCTCTAGAAAAAACGTTTTAGATAGCACCGTTAGAGCTTGGTGCGATAAAAACCTAATTAGAGGGGCAAAGCTGAATGAAAAGACAGGGCAGTATGATATACCTTCAAGTGCTAAGGCTCCGTATACCCAAAATAGAGCATATAAGGGAGATAAAATTTATATAAGTATTGTGCGAGCAATAATGAATGAATTTGATGTATGCGTCCAGCTTTACAGGATTCACGAGGACGAATTCGAAGGATATATTGACGATTTAGTAGAGGCGGGCATAATTGCAAAGTACATTGCAAAAGATACAGGAATAGAGTATTATAGGCAGACGCTTAAGAGCAGTGAGTTTTCGAAGCTACCGGTAAATAAGATAAAAGCTTTCTTGTTAGAGGCAAAGAAAATAATAAGTGTTAATCTAAGTAAATAGGTATTGCAAACTATAAAATTTAATAATTCAAGTAGAATCACCCAAGGCCAGCCCTTGGGTGGAGTGTGTGAAACTTTTTCTGTAATTAGCCTTCTATGGTAATTATTAGAAGAGTCTCGCCGAAATTGGCTGACTCTGTTGAAAGCCCCAATATAAAATGTCCAGCAGGACATGTCAAGAGCCGCTGAATTTTAGTATCATCTTATCGCCGATGCTATAATATCTGAATTCTTATCTGCCAGCTCTATTCTTCAGCTTCTCGACCTTCTTATCCTTACGTTCCTCTAGCTCAGCGATTTGACCAAGTAAAAAGCTCTCAAAATCGCCTTCAACATCATGCATCTCATAGCCATCGAAAACAACTATCTTGCCTTCTCTATCGAAACAGAATATCTGCTCACCGTCACCTATTACCGAGAAGAACGGGATGCAGTCAGATAGCCCACTTTCATGGAAAGCCCTTGTATTTGCACGTAAGTCTAGGTACTCTGGGACTTCACTTGAGATGCCGTAAACCATGATTCCGCGGCAAAATTCCCAAAATGGTGCAACTTCATACTCCTGTGCCATAGGCCAGATTTCTTCTCTTACTTCCATGTATAGACCACCAAGCGGAGACATCGTAAACTCTTTGAAATCCTCCGGCAGCTTTATATTGAACTCGCTCTCAAAAGCTTCTATATCTTGTTCTGACGGCGTGTCATCTCCACATGCGAAAACCTGATAAGTTTCTTTGTCGTAGCTTCTAAAATAATCGTAAATCTTTTCTATAGACATATTTCACCTCGTTATACTCCCGACAATTTGCCTGGATACTGATTTCACTAATGTATTCATTATACTTTCTGTCACATATTTATTGTAGTGATTCAGTATAAAGAAATCAATAATATCCAAGTTAGTATGCCAGTTATACAAAGTAAGTAACTTAAAAACAGGGGCGCATGCGCCCCTGTCATTAGTTATCTGGTGGTATTCCCTCGTAATCTATGATTACTCGATGATCTCTGTAACTACTCCGGATCCTACTGTTCTTCCACCTTCTCTGATAGCGAAACGTAGTCCCTCTTCGATAGCTACTGGTGTAATCAGTTCGATCTCCATTACTACGTTATCTCCAGGCATGCACATCTCTGTACCCTCTGGTAGCTTTAGATCTCCTGTTACGTCTGTTGTTCTTAGGTAGAACTGTGGTCTGTATCCATTGAAGAATGGTGTGTGTCTTCCACCCTCTTCCTTCTTTAGTACGTATACCTGTCCCTTGAACTTTGTGTGTGGGTGAATTGAGCCTGGCTTCGAGAGTACCTGTCCTCTTTCGATTTCGTCTCTCTGAATTCCTCTTAGTAGTGCTCCGATGTTGTCTCCTGTTTCTGCTGCGTCAAGAGTCTTCTTGAACATCTCTACTCCAGTTACAACTACCTTTCTCTTCTCGTCGCTTAGTCCTACGAGCTCTACTTCGTCTCCTACCTTGAGTGTTCCTCTCTCAACTCTTCCTGTTGCTACTGTTCCACGTCCTGTGATTGAGAATACGTCCTCGATTGGCATTAGGAATGGCTGATCGTTTGCTCTCTGTGGCTCTGGAATGTATGTGTCTACTGCTTCCATTAGCTCACAAATCTTATCTCCCCACTCACCGCTTGGATCCTCTAGTGCCTTTAGTGCAGATCCTCTGATGATTGGTGTGTCATCTCCTGGGAACTCATACTCGTCTAGTAGCTCTCTTACTTCCATCTCTACTAGGTCTAGTAGCTCCTCGTCATCTACCATATCGCACTTGTTCAGGAATACGATGATGTATGGTACGCCTACCTGTCTAGATAGCAGGATGTGCTCTCTTGTCTGAGGCATTGGTCCATCTGTTGCTGCTACTACTAGAATAGCTCCGTCCATCTGAGCTGCTCCTGTAATCATGTTCTTTACATAGTCAGCGTGTCCTGGGCAGTCTACGTGTGCGTAGTGTCTGTTTGGTGTCTCATACTCTACGTGTGCTGAGGAAATCGTGATTCCTCTTGCCTTCTCTTCTGGTGCCTTGTCGATCTGGTCGAATGCTACGTCTGCTCCGAGTCCATATCTGTTGTGAAGAGTCTTTGTGATTGCTGCTGTTAGAGTTGTCTTGCCGTGGTCAACGTGGCCGATTGTACCGATGTTGATATGTGGCTTGGTTCTCTCATACTTCTGCTTTGCCATGATATCCTCCTTAGAATTGTGATTAAATTTAAAATAATTGGAGCTGTTGAGCAGACTCGAACTGCCGAACCTCTTCCTTACCAAGGAAGTGCTCTACCAACTGAGCTACAACAGCACGTATACAAGAATAGTACACGAAATAATACATGCTGTCAATATTGCCTGAGTTATGACAAATCAGCATCTTTTGACACTTTTATTTTATACTATATCACCAACACAAAATGTTACTATTTTAATTAGACTTAGCTGACACACTAAGACTATCACACCAACTAAGTCTCCCTTTTTAAAGTGCCTCTATTATCGTTAATGCTGCATTTAGTTTATCTAGTCCGTGATTTGCTTCAGACAGTTCTCCTACACTATAGCTTTCATCTGATATAACGTCACCTGCACACAAGAAGCTGTACAACTTCCAATTATGGAAGTCGCACACAGACTGCACCCCGGCAACCTCCATTTCAACTGCAATGCACCCTTCTTGCTTTCTGGCATCTACTAATGCTTTTGTTTCTCTATACATCGAGTCAGTTGTCCATATAGCACCTTCGGTATATGGGATATTTGCTTTACAAAAGATATCAGAAACAACTCCTGAACACTTAACTTCTATATAATCTCCTGCTGGACAGTAGTAGAAAGAAAGTCCTTCACCCCTATATGCCTTGCTTGGTACTATGTATTTACCATCAGTTTGCTCAAAATCAAGTGTCCCTGCTGAGCCAAACATGACAAATTTTTCTGCACCTGTTATCCAATTTGCTTCTATTAACTGATGTGATGCTATCGCTGAACCCATCGAGGATTGGTAAAATGCAATTCGTTTTTTGTCGTATTCAAACACATATATAGGTGTGTTTATGTTGCAGGCAATGAGCTGTCCACACTTTACACATTCAAACGCATTTAATATATAGTCATGAATTTCAAATGACAGAACAGGAATGCAGATGTCTGCAAAATCACCTCTTGGTCCATAAAATGATTCAGGTGTGAATATCGCCTCGTTGGACGCATCGTAAAAATCCGCTTTCATGACAGTCACCTATGCTAGTTTTTCAAGCATTTTAATAGCATCATCAACTAGCGAAGGACAGAAACTGAATAGCAGCCCTTCATCAAGTATCTTCGTTAGCCCTTCTTGTGTGCCAATATTATTTCCAAGCAGATCTTCACAGCGAACCTTACCATATTTTTCATTCCATAGAGCAAGAAATTCTGCTCTTTTCTCGTTCATTTCACCTTTTCTTTCATTATCGTCAGGTCCATTATGGCCATATTTTAGCCCTAGCACAATCATTGCCCCCATTACTGCACCACATGTTTCACCAACACCAAGTCCTCCACCAAATGCCGCAGCCATTCGATTTGCCTCCTCTTTGGAGACCCCTATCTTATTTGCAAAATGCTCCACAACAATCTGTCCGCAATCCTGACCTCTACCAAATAGTTCAGCTATATTTCCCTTATCCATCTTATCGCCCCTCCTTACTCTGTCGTACCACCGCAACTAGAACCAGATCCTGCCGTACATGCATAGCAATGTTTGTCAAAGCATATATTTCGAACTTCATAGTCTGAGTCTGCAATATCAAAAATCGTCTGCTTTGTAGATATCTCTATCCCTTCTGCTTGGTTGAAGTCACAATCATAAACTTTGCCATCCCAGCCTACTGAAATCTGATATCTACACATCATATTCTCTAGTGTTTCAGGATTAAACGCATCGTACAGTTTATACATATATCCTTCAAAATTACCCGATTGAACGAGAAATTTCCCAAATCTTCCGATAGGATTGTTAGTTATACAAAACAGATTATTGAACGATATCCCGTACTCTCTTCCCAGCTTTTCCTTATACTCTGTCTCCATAGCTTGCTGATTAGGAGGAAAGAATGCACCGCTCGGGTTATACACCATATTTAGAACGAGATCTGAATCTGTACCATATCCAAGCGCGTTTAGCTTCTTAAGCATCTCAATGGAACCTTCAAAAACAGAGTCTCCACGTTGTTTATTTGTCTTCTTCGCTTTGTAATGCGGAAGTGAAACCACAAGTTCCACCTTGTTGCGTGCATAAAACTCAGGTAAGTCCTCATAGCCTTCTTCAAGCATGATAACCATGCTAGATCTAACGATTACATGATTGCTGATTCGGCAACATTCCTCAACAAACCATCTAAAATTAGGATTCATTTCTGGGGCACCACCAGTGATGTCAATCGTGTCAAATCCCCATTTATTATAAGTCTTTAGACAGGCATCCATAACTTCTTTGCTCATAATCTCAGTGCGGCTTGGCCCAGCCTCAACATGACAATGCTTACATGCAAGATTGCATAATCTGCCAACATTAATCTGAAGCACTTTCATATCATCCGTTTTTTGTACCTTTGGATTTTCAATATTTGCTTGAAAATCTGGCACATTATCTAGTTCTTTAAATCTATCTTTCATACCTATGTATTTCTCCAAGAGCATGAGCTGCAACGCATGTTGCAGCTCATATCAGTAACTGAGTTGCCTATTTCTGCTCTAGCTTTCCAACAACGTTTTTCATCTGCACGCCATGAACCAATGTAATTCCAGCTTTCATAGCCGCTGCAACGTGAACAGCTTCTGTCATTTCTTCTTCGTCTACACCCATCTCAAGAAGTGTCTGTGTGTATGAATCGATGCAGTATGGGCACATCTCAGAATGCGCAACTGCAAGCGCTATAAGCGCCTTTTCCCTAGCAGTAAGCGCACCTTCCGCCATTACTGGTCCATAGTATTTAAGAAATGCATCCCATAGTTCTGGTGCTTCTTCACCAATTGTAGGGAATTTTGCCAAATCATCAGGATTATAATAAGTATTCATTTTACCCTCCTTTGCGCATAAGTGATGCGCTAATTACTATTACTTTTCTTTATTTTTCTCTATGTATACCTGCCTGATGAGGAAAATTATTCCCGACACACCAAACAGGATAAACAGACCTGTTACAAGTAGCTTTGCCCCTCCAGTAAGCATTCCTCCAACGTATGAATATATTATCGTCGCTGGCAACTGCCCTAGTCCTGTTGCTACTATGAACTCTAGAAACGAAATCGACGTCAATCCAGCAGCATAGCTTACGATATCAAAGCTTATAAAAGGTAGCAGCCTGGCAATCAAAATGCTCATTCTTCCGTGCCTCTGAAAGAACTCGTCAATCTGTTCTAATCCTCTTTTGCTAGTAAGTTTCTCAACTGCATCACGCCCTAGTATTCTAGCTATGTAAAAGCATAGCGTCGCCCCCACCATAGCACTTGTCCACGAAAGAATTGCGCCTTTCACCCAACCAAATAGATTTGCATTTGCAAAAGTAATCAGAAATGAAGGTAATGGTGCTGCGATAGACTGCAGTATCATGAGAAGGAACGATATAACTGCGGCGTAAGGACCATATGATTTAACGAAATCCTTCACAACCATAAAATCCCCACTCTTGAACATTTCAAACACTCTATTAATAGTGTTGTGTATACTTGGAACGGCTATGTAGCATATTATGCATATCAATAGTACCGTCAGCAAAACAGCCTTTTTTATTATGTTTTTTCTCTTCTTGCTCACAGTTTCATGTTTTTCTATATTCATGTTATGCCTCAATTAACTCTTCAATTCTATCCAAAAACTCTGGATTGATGTACTGTTCCAGCTTCCGCGCTGTACTTTCATTAGTAATATCTCTACCCGGCTGTCTGTATTCTACCCATGCCATAGCACACCATGTTACACCCCTGAGACACGTTATAGGCACAAAATCGTGAGTTCTCTCCTTTAATTCTGCTGTAATGTACCTGCCTGCAACTGCATATATATACTCATCTATATAATAATCAATTTCCTGTGGCGTAAAAATCGTATCAGTTTTCCAAAAAGTAGTAGTCGGCGCAAGAAAGTGCCCGAGGTCCTGAGCTGGGTCACCGAACAAAGGCTTTTCCCAGTCAATAAGGTAACTCTGTTCTCCAGGTCCATTGATTAGGAAGTTTGTGGAGTTCAATTCTGTGTTTATAATGCAGTTATACGGAGAGACCCCGGTTCTTCTGCCTAGTCTCTTCCAGCCGTAGTCGAGTAGCTTTCTGATTTTTTGTTTAATCATGATATCAGCCTGCTCATAATCAAAGAACTTAGCAGCCATCTGCTCACACTCTTCAAGAATAGCTTTGAGAGGTTCTCTCGGAGCCAGTAGCGTTGTGCCACTTATGCTTACGGTCTCCTCACCTTTATTCTGAGGTTCTATATTAACGCTGTGGATATCCGCTAAAACAGCTAGCGCCTTATCCATCTCTTTCTCATATATAAGCGAGTGTCCCGATAAATATTCCATTACAAGTACGCCATTATTTATAAATTGCTTTGTATCATCAACATAATAAACAGCAGGTGTTCTACCAGATTGTTCGAGCAATTCTAGTGCCCGATATTCATAGGTTATCTGATTCTCTAAATGCATCTGGGACCCGCAATTCACCCTAAGAACAAGTTTCTTGCCCGTTATAGGATGAGTAAATATATAGTTGATATTGTACTCTCCTTGGGCCAAAAGGTTGTATTCCTCGGTTACTTCATCAGGGAGTCCAAGAGCCTCTCTATATGGTTTCGAGGCAGCTATTCGCTTTAGTCCACTTTCGATTGTTGATTTGCTCATTTATCTAATATCCTTGTACTCTTTAGCAATTTGATACGGATCTATCCCCATCCTGTATTTTCTGCGCAAAAGCCACATCTTGAACATGAGTCGTAGCTTTTTAATATTTCCTTTCGGGTACCGTCTATCAGAGGTGCAAATTCTACCTCTTGTAGCACCTATTCTTATTCCCATTTCCCTAAGTGTTAGCGACAACTGGTAGTCCTCCATAATGGGAATTTCTGGAAATCCCCCGACTCCTTCAAACACTTCTCGGGTCATGAACATGCCTTGATCTCCGAAAGCTATCTGTCTGCGAAATGCTCTGTCATTTGAAATGGCTGCGTTGATTTTCATCAGCAGATTATCTGATTGAAACTCTATGCCGAAACACCCTGCATTGTAGGTTTTCATAACCTCTCTTATTTCATGTATTGGCTTGTTAGGTAGCTCACTGTCAGCGTGCATGAAGAACAGCACCTCGCCGCTAGCTGCCCTTGCACCTGCATTTAGCTGAAGAGCTCTTCCCTTATCACTTTTTACAATACGATATCTATCAGGAATATGAGCTAATGTAGAGTCCGTGCTACCGCCATCTACTATGACAATCTCAGCATCATCACAGATGTCATCAAGCTGCTTTATAAGCTTGTCAATTCGCTTTTCCTCATTGTAAGTCGGAACAATTACAGAAACCCGCAGTACCTTTGTAACGAATTTCCCTACTTCACTTTCCATAAGATGGTGTTGATGTCGAATATGCTCCCTAAAATACAAAATATCATCTTTTGTATCCAAATCACGGTGTTCCGCCACTAAAGTAACGTGAATATTGTTATCCGCAGCGATGTGCAAGAGTTCATCAAGCACCTTGCCGTGCCCATACGATGATTGAGCAAATAACTCTGGTTTAATGTCATTCATGCCTATAAGATAGTAGCCACCATCCTGTGAAGGGCCAATGACGGTATCACATGATTGTAGCTGCGAAAATGCATCCGTTATATCTGACGACTTAACCTCAGGTATGTCCGATCCCATGAGCAAGACTGACTTGTAACCAATATCGAACACATCGCTGAGACCATTTTTCATTCGTGCCCCTATGTCATCACCACGCTGAACAATAAAATTTGTCTCTTTACATAGCTCTGCAAGCAAATTCCTGTCCCCAGAAGGCTCATAACAAATGAATTTATCTACATCTACTTCTCGAAGCATTTCCAACGAATCCTTTATACAGCATTCTTGAAGTTCTGCACACTCACTTGGGCTTAAATAAGGCATCATTCGCGTCTTTACTTTGCCAGGCTCTGGAATTCGTGTGAACAATATTACAGCTTTATCTGATTTTATGTTGTCTAGTTTTTGCTTCATTTAAATTTCGTAAACACCCTGTTAAAATATGATTTCTTTGTATCTGGACTTTCACACGTTCCAAGGATTTCTGGAAGAACATGCTTTACATCTTTATGCCCATCACGAGTGATTTTACCTGCACATGTTGCGCAATATACCCATATGCCGTCCTCAAGCTTTTTGGTCATATTCTTTGCAAGCTCAGGTTCACAGGCTCCTGCACTTCCTCCCAGTCCACAGCACTGCACTCCATCAATCTTCTCAAAAGGCTTCTTTGCAAAATTCTCTTCAATCTGAGATAAAAGCTCTCCCTTATTTCTATCTGGGCATGGCATGAACATCTTTTTGCCACCCTCGACTTCTGCTCCAATGCCAAGTTCAGCCAGCTTATCATAGATGCTCACAACTTTGGCTTCTAGCTTGCCTCCCAGAAAATCATAACAGTTTGGACAGGCTGTAACAAGCTCGCTTATGCCTAATTCTCTCAACCTATTATCTATATCACTTATTATTCTTTGCTCATCTTCAGCAAGCCCGAGCTCTGCTACTGGTTTCCCGCAGCAATCATAAATGACGCCTATATTTACTTCTTTAAGAAGTGCGACAACATGCTTCGTGGTTTTAGGATACATAGATACAAAATTGCATCCAGGGAAGAAGGCCGCGTGCCCATTTCCAGCATGTCTGTAATTTTTAAATATATACTTCCTCTTTTCAAGCAGCATGCCCTTATATCTTTTGCTAATCTGCTCCTCGCCTGCCAGATCATCGACCGCACTCTGCCTAAAACGCAATACGACTTCTCGTCCGTCAATTTTCATCGGACATACCGCCGTGCATTCACCGCATAGAAAGCAGTGATATGCTAGATCATTAAGCTTATCACCATCACCAATATCTATTCTATGTTTTGCAAGAAACTTGCAGTTATTTTGACACTTATGACAATGGATGCACCTTGTCAAATCTAGAGAAGAATCTTTGTCAGCTCCTATATACGGTGCTTTCCCCGAGCCTCTGTCACTGGCCCCAGTCTCTTTGACTACGTATCTTTTCTTTAACCACATAGAAATACCGATTACTACAACTGCAAGAGCAATGGATATGGCGAAGTACACCCATCTATTTCCACTGGTCTCTGTGAAACCAGAGAATCCCACCGTATACATCGCAGTCCCCGGCAAAATAAAAATTAGAGTACCTATAGAGTATGATGCAAATGAAATATCCGTTATGCCATATGCAAAATTCTGCAGGTTGTACGGAAAAATCGGTACTAGCCTGGTAATCATCAAAACGAAGAATTCATTTTGCCCTGACTCATCGAACAGCCACTTTTTTAAATACTTATTTTTTTGAACAGTCGGTTTGATGCTGTCCTTTAAAAAATATCTTCCTGTCAAGAAAGCAAGCATAGCACCAAGCGTAGTCGCTATTACGCAGCAAATTGTTCCAAGTATAGGGCCAAAGAGAACACTCGCGGCTATTGCAAATGTTACTCCAGGAAGAGCAAAAACCACGCAGCTAATTATGGTTACAACTATGTAGATTAATATTGCGAGCATAAGGTTTTCTTCAACGAGCTTTTTTAGAAAGCTCAGTCCCTTATCTCCACCTAACCATTCAGATATGCCAAAGAAGTGATTTATAAGCACTATTAATACAACTGTTCCGACAAATACCCACAGCTTTTTATTTTTCATCTTTGTGCACCTTACTGCTAATTAAGCATCGTATCGCAGTGAATAGTGTGCCAAGAGCAATTAGCGGCAGCAATAGGAAGTACGCTTCTGAATAATCATATGTGAATGTGATCGTAGCATATAGGTAAAATAATGTCACAATCAGTGTCGCAACGGCTATTGCTATATCTACAATCCGAAAGTTCCTTTTCCCTCTTAAAATTCTACCAATTGCCAGTACAGCGATTACTGCAATTATCAAGAAAGTGACGAATTTTATACGAGCAATTGGGACTGCCGCTGCCAGCTTACTACCGTTATAATTAAGCCACCTCACAAAACCCAACTTGGTATCTGCGAACATCTTGCAGTAGTATGCACCAACAAACATGATGATGGCTAGAAAGTCCATTATTAAGTGTGATTTTCTTATTTTCATTTTCTCTTTCTCTTATCAAAAATTCAAATTGAGTATTATCTATTATCGTTTCTATTATATATGAAATAAAGCCGCTGTCAGTAAAATCTAACAGCGACTTATAGCTAAATTTTTGCTTACTTTTTCTTTGTAGCTTTACCAGTCTCTAGCTGTCCAGCAGTTGTGTGCTTGACATTTGAGCTCTTAGGATCTCCAACCTGAACTGGATAATCGTCGTGCATCTGCCACTCATACCAGCCACCATCATAAACTGATATATTATTATATCCATTCTGATATAGTACGAGGAATGGTGGGCATGCTCTCCAACCAGTTCCGCAGTAGAATGCTAGGTGATTATCAAGTGTAAAGTCGCAGTCTTTCCATACTTCCTGGAATCCCTTTAGGGATTTTATAGTTCCATCCTTATTAACGAACTGTGCTACGTCGGCTGCACTGTTTGCACCTTTACCCCAAACTGCACCTTCTGGCTCTCCAGCCTTATCTATGTAGTCGTATCCACTTGTCTTTCCAAGCCACTCATTCTTTGATCTGATGCTGACAAGCTTGAAGTTCGGGTCCTTACCAAGCTTCTGTCTAACGTCCTGGATGCTTGTATAATATTCAGGATGTGCTGGAACCGCTACACCAAAGTCGGTTGCCTTTTTACGCTTCGCAGGGTCACCCTTAACAGTTTCATATCCTGCCTTTTCCCATGCAGCGATGCCACCATCTAGAATCTTAACATCTGAAACTCCGCACCAGATATATGCAAATGCCACTCTTGCAACACCGGAAGTATCCTTTCCATAAAGGATAACTTTTGTATCCTTAGTGATTCCGTGCGCAAGCATATTATCTCTTACCTTCTCAGGTGATAGTAGGTTGTATGCACCTTCCTTAGATCCAGTCGCATCTTCAACTTCCTGATCCGATACATATATGGATCCTTTTATATGACCCTTAACGAAATCTTTATCCTTTGAGGCTTTCGCTGGGTAGCCTACTTCCGCTACTACATAATCTTCGTAACCCTTCTGGTTTTTGTCGATTACACTCTTAACCCACTTAGGAGTTACGTACACCTGTCTCTCTTTAACAGCAGGCGCTGACACTGGTTTTGCTTTCTCTTCGGATTTGTTTCCACATGCCGTTAGCATAGAAAGAGCAAAGACTAAAATAGTTGTCACTGCAAAGATTTTTTTCTTCATTACTAATTGTCCCTTTTCTTAATCAAACAGATATAACTTATGAGATTAATTGAAACACCTACGCTAAGTGAATAGACTCACGTTAGTTCAAAGGCACCTTCTCTTTTATGGATTATATATCAGTGATGATTTAAATCCCCATTGATAAAATTTATGAAGATATATTTATATATTGTTTTTTCAATACTTCGCAAACAGCTTTCAGCCAAAAAGACACTGACCATCATAATATCATGGTCGGTGTCTTTCAGATTAATCTCAAGGATATATATTCATCTAATTTCTTAGTCTTGCGACTTACTTCGCTGGAGTTGTATAAGGCTCTACACCTTTGCAGATGCGGATTCTGTCAACTGCCGCAGCCTTGATTTCACCGAAGTCCTGAAGCTTCTCTTCGCCTCTCAGAACTCTTAAAGCTCCAGCTGCCAAAGCTTCCATCTCGTATTCGCCAGGCATCATCTCAACTGGAGCAATCCAGCTTACCATGCCCTCGATGATATCTGTAAGGAACTTGGAGTAAGCTACTCCGCCTGTGAGGATGATTCTATCAACCTTGCCAGCCACTGGAGCAGATAGTTTAGCGATATCCTTAGCGATTTCATATGCCATTGCCTCGTATACGACCTTCGCATACTCGTTGCCTGCATCTATCATCTTCTCCACCTCTATAGCATCTGTAGTGCCGAGATGAGCTTTGAGTCCGCCTGCACCGTGGAACTTCTTCATTACAGTCTTTGCATCATTGCCTGATGTAAAGCAATAATTTACAAGATCCTTACAACCTACTGCCCCACCACGCTCTGGTGAGAAGTTTCCTTCATCGTCGTTTACGCAGTCGATATTTACACCATTGTGATAAAGTCTAATTGAGCTTCCGCCACCCATGTGAGCAACGATAAATGTGCACTCATCAAATGGCTTCTTGAGCACTTCATCAGCGCACTTGATAGCCATCGCTCTCGTGTTTAACGTGTGTCCAACAGTGTAACGAGGAATCTCCGGAACGCCGGAAACTCTTGCTACTGCCTGCATCTCATCTGTTCCGATTGCATCATAGATGCACGCAGGGATTCCAAACTCTTTTTTGAGGTCAAAAGCAATCATGCTGCCAAGTAGCGACGCATGCTTCGCTGTGTCCTCTGGTCTCGTCAGATAATCGATCATCTCCTGGTCAATTCCGATAGCGCCGTGAGGGCAAGCGATAATATTTCCACCTCTCGAGCATACTGCTGTAAGTGTATCAACTCCGATACCGTTGCTCTCAAGAGCCTCTCTAACCTTCTCATTGCGGAAGTTAAACTGCTCAAGCACATCATCGAACTGAGCCATCTCCTCCTGTGTATGTCTGATTGTTTCCTTAAAAACCTCCTGAGCATCATCGTATACAGCAATCTTACTTGATGTAGATCCTAGATTAAGCACAAGAATTCTTTCCTTACTCATTTTTCCAGTTTCCCTTTCTAAATATATTATACATACGTTACCTTCGTATTACGAAAAGTAGTATATCACACTCGCAGGCCTCAATGTCAGCACTAACCTGAACGTTTTTTCACTATCCCTATTATTCGCCTCTAAAGTACGAAACCGCCGACTCAAATAGTCCCAGCTCAAACTCACCCGGTACGTTCTTGTAAAGGCCATCTCCTATTCTTTCGGAGTGTCCCATCTTGCCGAGAATCCTTCCGTCTGGCGAGAGTATTCCCTCGATAGCCATAGATGAACCGTTTGGATTGAACTGGATGTCCATAGTTGGATTTCCTTCAAAATCAACGTACTGCGTCAGGATCTGCCCATTCTCGAGCATTGTATCTATATCGTTAGTGTTAGCTACAAACCTACCCTCGCCGTGTGAGATTGGCACAGTCAGTATCTGTCCAACGCTCGCTTTCCTAAGCCAAGGTGACCTTGTTGAGCACACCTTAGTTCTCACGAGCTTAGACTGGTGTCTGCCGATATTATTGAACGTTAGAGTTGGGCTGTTTTCCTTCTGCACGCCGATCTCTCCATATGGTAGCAATCCGAGCTTGATTAGTGCCTGGAATCCGTTACAGATTCCTGCAACTAGTCCATCTCGTTCGTTTAGCAGCTTCATGAGCTCTACAGAAATTGCTTCATTTCTTAGGAACGAAGTGATGAACTTACCAGAGCCATCTGGCTCGTCAGCACCCGAGAAACCTCCTGGGATAAATAAGACGTTCGCCTTAGATAGTGCTGCTGCAAACTCCTTTACAGAGCGCTTTAGATGGTCTGCAGTGAGGTTGTTAACAACGAATATCTCCGCCTCTCCACCGGCCTTCTCAACGGCTCTAGCCGTATCGTATTCGCAGTTCGTACCTGGGAATACAGGGATTAAGAACCTTGGTTTATCCACAGTGCTTCTTGGAGCCTCATCGCTTCTTGTTCTATATATCATCTCAGGGATGCTTTCATCTGAAGTCTTGATATTGCAGCTATACACAGGCTCTAGCTTGCCCTCGTAGAGCGCGTTAAGAGCTAGTAGGCGCACGCGTCCCTTCTTGCTGCCGATTGATTCGCGGGAAACTGTCTTGCCCAGAAGCTTCATATCCGCTGTCAAATCTATATCCTTGCTAGTCTCAATGATAAAGCTTCCGTACGCATAACCGAACATCTCTCTCATGGATATGCCCTCATCGAACTCGAAGCCGATGTTGTTGCCGATTGCCATTTTGAAGACCGCCTCTGCGGGTCCGCCGAATCCAGGCGTATAGCATGCTGCAACCAGCCCGTTATCAACGAGCGTTCTAACTAGCTTAAAGTTCTTGATGAGCGATTCAGCCTTTGGTAGCCCGTCCTCACCAAGCTCTGGTCTAAGCCACACGACTTCGTGCCCTCTGCCCTTGAACTCTGGTGAAACCACTTTGCAGAGTTCATCTGTAGTTACTGCAAAAGAAATAAGAGTTGGTGGAACGTGAATATCCTCGAAAGTTCCGCTCATGGAATCCTTACCACCGATTGCTCCGATGCCAAGCTCCATCTGTGCTCTGAACGCACCTAGAACTGCGCTGAATGCCTTGCCCCAAGACTTGTCGTTATCACCTAGCTTCTCGAAATATTCCTGAAGGCTTAGATATATGTGGTCATAGCTAGCGCCTGTTGCTACGAGCTTCGCAACACTCTCCACGATTGCAAGATATGCACCGTGGTAAGGGCTCTGCTCTAGGATATATGGATTGAAACCGTACGACATCATCGATACGGTACTGCACTCGCCCTCGAGCATTGGAATCTTGTGAACCATAGCCTGAATAGGTGTTCTCTGCTTGATTCCGCCAAAAGGCATCAGGACTGTATTTCCGCCGATTGTCGAGTCAAAACGTTCAGAAAGTCCTCTCTTCGAGCAGACATTGAGGTCGGATACGAGTTCCTTCATACCTTTCTCAAAATCTCTTGGTATCTCTTTATCGAATCTTCGAGCACCCTCAACTACGACGTCAGCTTCTTTCTCCGCACCGTTAGTGTCTAGGAATTCTCTGGAAATATTTACAATCTGCTGACCTCTGAAATTCATCGTGAGGTAAGCCTTTTCTGTAACAGTAGCTACTGTCGTCGCCTCGAGATTCTCGCTCTCCGCGAGCTTCTTGAATTTATCTGAATCGGATGCTGCAACTACAACAGCCATTCTCTCCTGAGACTCGCTGATTGCGAGTTCAGTTCCATCCAGTCCGTCGTACTTCTTAGGCACGTTGTCAAGAGTCACTTCTAGGCCATCTGCTAGCTCGCCGATAGCAACTGAAACTCCACCTGCACCGAAGTCATTGCAGCGCTTAATGAGCGTAGTCGCCTCTGGGTTTCTGAACAGTCTTTGAATCTTTCTCTCCTCAGGAGCGTTGCCCTTCTGAACCTCCGCCTCGCACGACTCTAGTGATTCCATGCTGTGAGACTTGGATGAGCCTGTAGCTCCGCCGATTCCGTCTCTACCAGTTCTGCCGCCCAGCAGGATGATAACGTCACCTGCTTCTGGCCTCTCTCTCCTGATATTCTCTGCTGGAGCAGCCGCAATCACCGCACCAACTTCCATTCTCTTTGCCACGTATCCTTCGTGATACACCTCATCCACGAGACCAGTCGTGAGTCCAATCTGGTTTCCGTATGAGCTGTATCCTGAGGCAGCTGTTGTCGTAATCTTCTTTTGCGAGAGCTTTCCCGGTCTCGTCTCTGACTCAGGCGTGAGCGGATTCCCCGCGCCCGTCACACGCATCGCTGCATATACGTAGCTTCTGCCTGACAGTGGGTCTCTAATAGCTCCACCGATACAAGTCGCAGCTCCACCAAATGGCTCGATTTCCGTAGGGTGATTGTGCGTCTCGTTCTTGAACAGCAGAACCCAATCCTGCTCTTCTCCGTCGATATTCGCCTTAAAATCAACTGTGCATGCGTTAATTTCCTCCGACTCCACGACATCTACCATCTTGCCGTTCTCCTTGAGTGCCTTAACCGCAATAGTCGCAACGTTCATCAGGCTGATAGGCTTGTGCACTCCTAGCTGCTTACGAAGTTCTTGGTATTCGCTAAATGTCTTATTGATAGTCTCATCCTTAAATACAACACCCCTGATGGTCGTGTTGAAAGTGGTGTGACGGCAGTGATCTGACCAGTACGTGTCGATAACCTTAATCTCGGCAACGCTCGGATCTCTGCCCTCCTCTTTGAAATACTCACGGCACATCTTGAGATCCTCAATGTCCATCGCAAGCGAATTTGCCGCGAGGTAAGTCTCGAGGTCTGCGTCTGTATAATTTGTAAAGTTCTTGATTGTCGCAACTGGTGCTGGCTCAGGATACTTTGCCTTTAGTGTAGCAGGAACTCCAAGCGAAGCTTCGCGCGACTCAACTGGATTAATCAGGTAGTTCTTAATCTTCTCGAGCTCTTTATTGGATAGCTCACCCTCTAGGATATATATAACCGCTGACTTTACTGTCGGCTTCTCGTCTGGAGCGATAAACTGTAGGCACTCCTCTGCTGAGCTCGCTCTCTGGTCGAACTGGCCAGGTAGGTACTCTACAGCGATTACAACCTGTTTACGAAAGTCCATATCCGTGTAGCTAGTATCAGTTGGCGGTTCTGAAAAAATCGTTCCGCGAGCCTCTTCAAAAGCCTTATCTGATAAGTCCTCGATTAGGTATCTATTGATCACTCTGATGTTCGTCAAGCTCGCAATCTGCAGGTTTTCTCTGAACTCCTTGATAAGCTCATTTGCCCTATTTGCGAATTCCGGCTTCTTCTCTACGTATAAAGCTTTGACCATGCCATTACTCCTGTCTCTAATCAGTCATTTATTATTGTTATAGTTTTAAATATAAGTGCTTAGTTAAGCGTCCGTTATCTTCGTGCTGCGAGCGCCTTCGCTCCGATATCTCTTCTAAAATACATATTATCGAAATGCACTTCTCCTAGCTTCGCATAGGCTTTATCCACCGCTTCATCGAGTGTCGGAGCTGTCTCAACCACACCGAGCACTCTGCCGCCGCTTGTCACCTGCTTGCCATCTTTGAGCTTACTGCCTGCAATGTATATGTGCTCATGCTCCTCCGGAAGCTTTATCTCAAATCCCTTTTCATATGATGCAGGGTATCCATCTGAGGCAGCTACTACGCAGCATGCGGCTTCATCTCTAAATGAGAACTTCACATCAGCCAGTGTGCCGTCTGTAGTCGCCCTCATGATTTCTAGAAGGTCTCCCTCTAGGAGTGGAAGCACCACCTGTGTCTCAGGATCGCCAAATCTACTGTTGTATTCGATGACCTTCGGTCCATCCTTGGTGAGCATGAGACCAAAGTAAAGGCAGCCCTTAAAAGCCCTTCCCTCAGCTGCCATAGCTTCAATAGTAGGCCTAAATATCTGCTCCATGCACTGCTCGCTAATCTCCTCTGTGTAGTAAGGGTTAGGAGCAACGGTGCCCATGCCTCCAGTATTTAGTCCCTTGTCTCCATCTAGAGCTCTCTTGTGGTCCATCGAGGAAACCATCGGTCTAACTACCTTGCCGTCAGTGAACGATAGCACGCTTACCTCAGGACCTTCTAGAAATTCCTCTATGACTACAGTGTCTCCGCTCGCGCCGAACTTATGGTCTTCCATTATTGTGCGGAGTCCATCTCTAGCCTCTTCGCGAGTTTCAGCAATGATTACACCCTTACCTAGCGCAAGCCCATCAGCCTTGATTACCGTCGGAATCGGGCAAGTTTCGATGTATTCGAGAGCAGCTTTCATATCGCTGAAAATCTCATACTCAGCAGTCGGTATTTCATACTTCTTCATGAGCTTCTTGGAAAACGCTTTACTTCCCTCTATAATCGCCGCTGCTTTATTTGGACCGAAGCAGGGAATTCCCTTTTCTTCGAGCATGTCCACGAGTCCAAGAACTAGCGGATCGTCGGGAGCTACGACAACGTAGTCTAGCTTTTTTTCTACTGCAAAATCGACAATCGCATCCAGGTCTTTTGCACCAATCGCCACGCATTCCGCATCTTCAGCTATACCGCCGTTACCTGGCAGTGCATAGATATGCGATACATCATTGCTACGCTTTAGACTCCTGATTATGGCGTGCTCTCTACCGCCGCCACCAATTACTGCAATATTCATTATCCTCTCCTTGCCACTATCTCTGCTGCGACCTTTTCGACTGCCGCCGGTAGAAGTTTCCACTCAGCTTCCTCCATAACTCGTCTCTGGAGAATTTCTGGCGTGTCGCCATCCTTAACATCTACTGCACGCTGAGCGATAATCTTGCCACCATCCGTAACTTCATTTACGAAATGAACAGTTGCACCTGTCACCTTTACACCGTATGAAAGTGCGGCCTCGTGAACGCGAAGTCCGTAGAAGCCGTCGCCACAAAATGACGGAATGAGTGATGGATGCACATTGATAATCCTGTCTGGGTATCTGCTGACAAAATCGCTGCTAAGGATCTTAAGAAATCCCGCCAGCACGATGATGTCTATCTCATGCTCATCTAGAAGTTTTATTAGATCCTGCTCAAAATTCTCCTTGCCGATATAAACATGCTTTATACCTGCTCTCTCAGCTCTATCAAGACCTCCCGCATTCTTGCGAGACGAAGCTACCAGTGCGAGCTCCACATGCGGAAGCTCACCTTCTGCCAACCTATCTATGATAGCCTGCAGGTTGGTGCCTCCTCCAGATATTAGAACTGCGACCCTTGCAAAACTACTCATCTTCACTCCTTGCCGTGTATATGCAAGGCTAATTATCCTTCGATAATTACGCCTTCGTCTCCTTTAACGATTTCTCCGATTACATACGCCTTCTCGCCAGCACCGTTTATGATCTCGAGTGCCCTCTCAGAGTCCTCACGAGGCACAACTACAGTCATGCCAATACCCATATTGTAAGTGTTGAACATGTCGCGCTCTGGGATGTTTCCTGTCTCAGCTAGAACCTTGAAAATCGCTGGTATCTCAAGACTGTTCTTGTCTATCTTAGCTGTCATGCCTTCTGGCAGTGCGCGAGGGATGTTCTCATAAAAACCTCCGCCTGTGATATGCATTACTGCGTGCGGAGTCATCTCCTTGAATAGCTCAGTCATCGGCTTCACGTAAATCTTAGTTGGCTCGATAAGTGCCTCTCCTAGGGACTTTCCTCCGAGATCGTCTCTCTTTGCCGTGAGATCTACGTTCTCAACGTCGAAAACCTTTCTGACTAGCGAATATCCATTTGAATGAATTCCCGATGATGCGATTCCGATTATGACATCGCCCTCGCTCACCTTCTCTATATCGATAACCTTGCTCTTATCTACGATTCCAACCGCAAATCCAGCTAGGTCATACTCGTCTTCAGGATAGAAGCCTGGCATCTCAGCCGTCTCGCCACCGATTAGGCAGCACTCGGACTGGATACAGCCATCGGCAACACCCTTTACTATGGATGCTATTTTCTCAGGAACGTTCTTGCCACAAGCTATATAGTCGAGGAAGAACAGGGGCTTTGCACCCACACAGATGATGTCGTTAACACACATCGCAACGCAGTCGATGCCCACCGTGTCGTGCTTGTCCTGCAGGAAAGCAAGCTTGAGCTTAGTTCCCACGCCGTCGGTTCCACTGACTAGGATTGGCTCGCTCATGCCTGTGAGATCTGGCTGCAGCAGTCCGCCGAAGCCACCTACAGGAGCTGTATTTCCGAACTTCATGGTCTTGCCCACGTGCTCCTTCATGAGCTCTACCGCTCTATATCCGCTGGTGATATCTACTCCCGCTTCCTTGTAGCTCTCGCTCTGGCTCTTCATCTTAGTTCTCCTTTTTCTTGCTTTCGCTTAGCTTAGTCTCGAATTTGAATTTCCCTGTGGTAGCTCTGCCTGCAGGGTACTCGCCACCAAAACATGCATCGCAGTATCCCACATTAGGCGCTGTTCCAATCATCTCGTGAAGTCTCTCCATCTTGAGGAATCCGATTGAATCGCAGCCGATTAGCGTGCAAATCTCATCCACGGTATGGTTCGCAGCTATAAGCTGTGACTTGTCCGACACGTCGGTGCCATAGTAACACTCGTCAACGAATGGAGGTGCTGTCAGCATGAGATGTACTTCTTTTGCTCCTGCATGTCTGAGCTTCTCGACGATATTCCTTGAAGTCGTTCCTCTAACGATGGAGTCGTCGATCATGACAACCCTCTTACCTCTTACAGTCTCTTCGATTACGTTGAGCTTGATGTTTACAAGCTTCTCACGCTGTGCCTGCCCAGGTGCGATAAATGTTCGTCCGATGTACTTGTTCTTTACAAAGCCCATGCCGTAAGGAATTCCAGACTCGCGCGCATATCCTACAGCTGCATCAAGGCCTGAGTCAGGTACTCCGATTACGATGTCCGCATCGACTGGATAGTCAATCGCTAGCGCCCTACCAGCTTCAACTCTAGCGCGGTGAACGCTGATACCGTCGATCTTGGAGTCAGGTCTTGCGAAGTAGATGTATTCAAAGATACATATAGACTTAGGATTCTTGTTACAGTGATCCTTGATACTACGAATACCATCATGGTTGAAAATAACTATTTCGCCAGGCTCTATGTCTCTGACGAATTTTGCTCCTACCGCATCGAGTGCACATGACTCGGACGCCACGACGTATCTGCCGTCTTCTGTGAGACCGTAACATAGTGGTCTAAAGCCCCTATCATCACGAACGGCGATTAACTTATTAGGTGACATCACACACAGCGAATATGCACCTTTTAACCTATGCATCGCTGCATTGATTGCATTCTCTATACAATCTGTGCGGAGTCTCTCCTTGGTGATCAGATATGCGATTACCTCAGTGTCACTTGTGGTCTGGAAGATAGAACCCTCAAGCTCAAGCTCTCTTCTCAAATCGCCGGAATTTACGATATTGCCGTTATGTGCGACAGCCATGCTTCCCTTGATGTGATTTACAACTATAGGCTGAGCATTTGCACGCTCATTCTTGCCCGTAGTTCCGTAGCGCACATGACCGACAGCGAGGCTTCCAACCCCTAGCTCATCGAGGGTGCTGTTGTTAAACACATCGTTTACCAAGCCCAAATCCTTGTGGCTCGCAAATACACCATCATCGTTAACCACGATTCCGCAGCTCTCCTGTCCGCGGTGCTGTAACGAGTAAAGACCATAATAGACAGTTCTGCCTATCTCATACGTCTCCCTTGGAGAGAAAACGCCCACTACTCCACATTCTTCTCTTAACTCACTCATACTATTCCTAACCTTAATATAATCTGTTAAATACTTTTGATTTACCTGCTGAAATCCGTTTATTCTAAGCGATTTTAATCAGCACCTGATTCTGCCACAACTAAGAAAATTTTAGTTGAATTTTGCGCATACTGCCGCATCCTTCTCGATTACTGCATCGTGGGCCTTCTTGCGCTCTTCTCTGAGCTTGATTCTAAGCTGTTCATCGGAAACCGCGAGAATTTCAGCTGCGAATATAGCTGCATTCTTAGCGCCGTCTATTGCAATGGATGCAACAGGGATTCCCGGTGGCATCTGGACAGTGGATAAGAGTGCATCCATTCCATCAAGCGCGGAAGCCTTAATCGGAATTCCAACTACTGGCAGGACTGTATTTGCCGCAAGAACTCCACCAAGGTGAGCTGCCTTACCTGCTGCAGAAATTATAACCCCAAAGCCATTCTCTTCAGCAGTCTTTGCAAATCCAATCGCTTCATCTGGCGTTCTGTGCGCAGAGTATACGTGTACTTCTGTAGGTATCCCGTATTTCTTTAGCTCGTTGATGCATTTCTCAACTACTGGCAGATCGCTGTCACTGCCCATGATTACTGCTACTTTTTTCATAATTCTCTTACCTCCATCTTTAATTATCAACATGAGAGTCTTTTACTCTCCTTTAATCAATATGCTTTTAACACTTTGGCAGCTGATACTTTCAGCTTCCTCGGCACGGATACAATCTCTATTTATACCGTAATTTAAATTTATCACATGCGTCATCAATGTCAACAATCAAGGCTTTCTAAATCCGTATTTTATTGTGTCTATTGTAGATTTTTATGCGGAATTTTAGTATTTTACCGAAGTATCTCCGAACGTTTGAGTACAACCGTTCGTATTTTATGCATTTTTAAAGTTTTTGCATTGCATTATAAAAGGGATTGGCACTGCCAATCCCTAATCGATATTAATTAAATGTAGTTTCCGCTATGCCAGTATAGTTGATATTATAGCGAATGCTATCGACGACGCGCTAAAGCAGTAGAACATAATTGCGAATGCTAAGGAGCTTTTCTTACCATAAGACTTGTAGTCAAGCGTGTTATACCCACCTATAATTACAAGCGCCACTGCTGAAAAGGCATATTTTATTGATTCATTTTTGAATAATATGGCACATATAATTGATACGATGTACAATACACATATACCAAATTTTAACATCATTCTTTTAGACATAACATCACCTTCTTTCATCTAGAAATAGCATTGATTTATTACAGTATCAACACCTAGAACTGATGCACCGAAATTCATAAGCGTTGCACCTGTACCTCTCCACAACTCTCTTGAAAATTTTGTACTTCTTAAAACTCTGACAGTTGATGTTCTATTTCGTTTTGCAATTGCTTGCGCTTTTTTAATGACCCCTATTAATCTACTGCCGATGCGCTAAAACAGTAGAACATAATTGCGAATGCTAACTACATCCAACCATCAGGGAACAATTCCCGCCTGACTTTATATACATTTGATTCGCAAACTTTACCATGCGCTTCAATCGCTTGCGAAATCGCTTTGTTACGCTTGTCGCTGCTAGTATAGAACGCACACTTTTCTAGATTTTCATTTCTTAAGACAGGTAAAATCGTATCTACATCAAGTGTAGTAGGGCAGACAGTCTCAGTAACTGTTTTGATATGAGGAGCTGCCTCTAAGGATGTAAAGTCTAGAAGCCCCTTCATGTTTTCGAAACACAGATTCTCAATATATGACTCAGACAGATTAGGCAAGTTCTTTACATTTGTTAGTTGCCCTATCTCAGCAGTGCGAAGGTTCGGCAATCCTGCCAGTACCGATAAATTTTCAAATTTCGCAAGTCTGAACAAATACAGCCCTGTAATCATTTCGTTTCCGTATAATCCTGATAAATCTCCAGCATTTCCTCCACTAATAGAGAGCCTCTTTAGTTTTGGCAGGCTATTTATATACGCGTACGACTCCGGTGTAATTCCGTGTAGCTTTAACGCTTGCAGCTGTTTAAGTTCAGATATAACTCCTAGGTTCTTACAGCACTTATGCAGGCTGAGTATCTCTAATTCGATGAAGCGATTAAGGTTCTTTAAGTCAAATGCCTTACTTGAGATGTTAAGATCCAGCGATTTTATGCCTGAAGGAAGTCTTTTTAGAAAGTCCTTGTCAGAAACCTTCGGAGCCTCTATACACAGGCTACGCAGATTGTTAAGTTCATATAGGACATCCAAATTCAAGATTTCTGTTGATGACTCGACAATTAGATGTCTAACCGCGCTCATACACTCAACAGTCTTGATATCACAGTCATGCGAACAATAAATCCGTAAGGTTGCATCTCTAAATTTAGCAAAATATCTTCTATTAAGCTCCTGCAGAGTAGCTGTGTCGAGTGGCATATAATTCGTCTGAAGGATAGTATCGCGCCTGCTCTCTGACACCAAGGTCTTTATATCTCTATCCGTTAGTGCACCTTCAAAACTTATAAACTTGTCTGCATATGATACTCCCACGGACTCCTCCATCTCCTACCTCTGCCCAACACGCGGAATCAGAACCCTAGCTTTAAACAGGTCTCCGTCGATTCCCAGTCTGACATCTCCATCCATCATGTGCATTAGGTCTCTGGCGATAGCAAGCCCAAGTCCACTGCCCTCAGTGTTTCTTGACTTATCACCTCGCTTAAATCTCTCCATCAGCTCATCTGGTTCCATATCGAGAGCATCTCTCGACACGTTGCTGATCTCGAGTGCAGCAAATTTGCCCATCTCTCTTACCTTCACGTATGCCCTTGTCCCAGGCATACTATACTTGCTGACATTGGTCAGCAGGTTCTCGATTACACGCCATAGCATCTTCCCGTCGGCATTTACGTATACATGTTCATCGTTCTTTTCGCAGTGAACCTCTACATCTGCAGCTACGAAGATATCGTTAAGCTCCCCGACGATTTGCTGAGCCATACCGTTTAGATCTATAACTTCGATGCTGATAGGCATAGCCCCACTTGATGCCTTAGTCGCTTCAAATAGGTCACCGCTCAGTTTCTGAAGTCTCTTGGTCTTCTGATCGATAATCTCGAGGTAAGACATCGCATCTGGACTATCGAGCCCCTGCATCTTGAGTAAATCTATGTAAGTAACCATCGATGTAAGTGGTGTCTTGAGATCATGCGATACGTTTGAAATGAGTTCATTACGCAGCCTCTGGCTTCGCAGTTCATTTTCGAGGGCAATCTCTTCCGCCTTGGCGATTTCATTTATGTCATTTGCAAGACGCTCGAACTCGCCCCTATGTCTAACGACAACTTTCTTATCGAAGTCGCCTTCCTTAATAGCTCTTAGACCTTGTCTTACTCTCGCGTAGTCATGGTAGTACCGTGGAACGAATATGATTATTAGAATCATCGCTACAAAAATCCATCCATGCCAGATATATACAGGTGCAAAAATCGCAATTATGAGGAGATATAGCCTCTTCATCGTGATATCCTTCGACACGAATATATTATATATACCCATCAGAACTTTTCCGATGATTGAGCGTTCAAAGAAATCATCATTCTTGATGTTTTTTACGAGCGAAGTGAGCAGAATCATGGCTAATAGCACGCACACAGCCATCAGTGCCAACGAACCGAAGCCTTGCACCCACTCTGGTTTAAATGTCGAATACTGTCTACCCAGCAGCATATCACTTTGCTTGGTGAGTTCCTTGACTGAAAATCCTTTCTTTACAATGGTCTTGAGTATGTGGTCAAGCGATTTTCCTGACGAGATATATACGTAGAATATTTCTTCCGAGGTAGCGACACCAACTCCCATTATAAAAATTCCTAGAATTCGTAGCTCCGGGAATATTCGATCGAGCAGATTTAACTGAACCCTACCTTTTCTGTCATATTTACCAGCGAAATATATCGCGAATATCACTCCCGCAATCGTAAAAGCACCAAACACTATGAGAAGTATGAAATTCGTCGTCAGTATGCCAACTAGCTTATTCTTGTCAACATATCTGTTGAAGTATTCGCTCGTATACGCCTCATATACGATAATTCTATTTGCTGAGACGATGAGGAACACCATGCTCACAGTCGCCACCAAGGTGGCGAACTTGGATTTAAGTCCACGAAACTCGTCCCTTACGACTTGTTCCCTCATTAGTTATCTCCTTCAAGCTTATATCCTGTGCCCCAAACTACCTTTATGTATCTAGGATCTTTAGGGTTTATCTCGATTTTCTCCCTTATGTGTCTGATATGCACCGCAACTGTATTCTCAGGGTTGTAAGCAGGCTCATCCCATACGGATTCATATATCTGCTCCATTGAAAATACTCTGTCAGGGCTCTGCGCTAAAAGCTTCAATATGCCAAATTCAGTAGCTGTCAGCGTGACACTTCGTCCGTCTACAGTAACTTTTTTGCTATTATCATCCACGGTGAGTCCGCCCACTCTATAGATACCTTCTTCAGCTGACTCCTTTGCATTCCCGAACTGAGTATACCTGCGAAGCTGCGATTTAACTCTCGCAACAAGCTCCATTGGGTTAAAAGGCTTGGTAACGTAATCATCTGCCCCGATATTGAGCCCGATAATCTTGTCATAATCCTCGGACTTTGCAGACAGCATGATAATAGGAATATCCTTTTCATTTCTAATCATCTGCGTGGCCTGAATTCCATCGAGCTTAGGCATCATAACGTCCATGATGGCGAGTTTAACATCCTCGCTTTTCACCACGTTAAGCGCTTCGAATCCGTCGTGGGCTTTCACAACCTCAAAGCCTTCATTATTTAGATATATCTCTATAGCTCTAGCGATTTCTCTATCATCGTCACAAACTAGAATTTTCACGGTATACCCTCCTTAAGTCATGTCTGTAATAGAAGTATATATCATTTGGCATAAGAAATCCGATTGTATTTATTATGATTTCTTTAAAATAAAATGTATTATTTGTACCAAAGGCCCGGCACATTATTAATGATGTACCGGACCTTGCTTTTATTATTTAATTTAATACATATTTATTTAAATCTAGAGTTGCTATAGGGTTTTATCTTTTCTAATTTCTTCATTACTAGTATTTCCGCTTCAAAACCCCTTGAGCATACCATCTTCTATTAGGTAATTTCTTTTGGCAACTTTTTGAAAATCAGCGTCGTGGCTCACAACTATAATCGTTTTACCTTTTTCATTAAGTTCAATGAGTTTATTGGTGACAATATTTTTATTTTTTATATCCAAGGAACCTGTAGGTTCATCAGCTAACAATATATCATATGGTTTCACCATATTTCTTGCCATAGCAACTCGTTGCTGTTCCCCTCCTGATAGTTCATATACATATGCATTTATTTTATCTAGTACCCCTAATTCATTCAATGCTGAATTTATTATTTCTTCTTTGTTTCTCTCTTTAACATACCTTGTAGCTAATAACATGTTCTCCTTTACAGTCATCTTATCTACTAGAGCGAAATTCTGAAACAAATAGGCAATCTTCTCTCTTCTTAAAAGTTCTGCATCTTTCTTTTTTCTGGCAGGATTTAGTTTAGAAAAACATTTATATTCACCACTATTGAAGTCCTCTAGCGCACCAATAATATTGAGTAATGTGGATTTTCCACTTCCACTCAAACCGTAAATGCAGATAAAATCTCCTTTATATATATCTAGGGTAATATTATTTAAAACCTTATGATTATTATATCTCTTTGCTATATTTTTTAATGAGATTTGCAGATTAGTCGAATCATTCATTTAATTACCCTCCCTTAGCCTTTTTGCAACCATATTTTCGTTTTTTAAAAGTAGAATCAGTTCAATGCAAGAACATATCAATATGAAGAGTGCTCCAATTACTATATTTACAGCAATTTGTGAATTAGCCCATCCATCCCGTGGCTCAAAAATATCTAATGACCCTGTAATTTTAGGATACATAATCAATACACATACTACGATTAAACTTGCGATATTATCCTTGATGATACTTGCCAATCTATTTTTATGTACATCATAAAATCGGTATCCTAAAAGATTTGATACAGCAATTTTTTGTCTGTTTTTATAATAATAAGTATCATTATCTAATTTGAGCGAAATGAATAGGATTATCATTAATAAAATTGAACTTATTAAATATATAATAAACTCTATTTTAAACGAGCTAATCATATCCACAACTTCGTTGTAAACAGACTTTGAATATAATATAAATTGTTCTGCTTGAGTTTTTTTAGCAATGTTTTTTATTTCATCATATGGCTTTTCTGGATGAAGAACATATGGATGAAATTGCCCATTTACTAATACTGGTAACTTCACTCCTTCGTATGGCGACATATCCGATCCTCGAACTGCAACTAGGACGTACCCCTTAACTTTAGCTCTATCAATCCTTTTATTTATATCATAGGAAAATGTTTCTTGATTAGATTTTATAAAAATATATTTTTCCTTCAAATTTTCTTTTTTTAGGCTTTGAAATCTATGATCTTCTCGGATTTTTGCTTTATCCTTTTTGCTTACTTTTAGGTCATCTGGCACATATATAATCCACTCATTTTCATTTACTGTATTCCTATTTATTTTGTTCCCGCTTATGTCCACTATGTTTGTTGTTCTTAAATAATTATCATTTACATACGCATATTTCCCATAAAAAGCTTGATCTTTCATATATTTATCATCATAGCCAGTGCTTCCATATTCTGGATTAGGTGCAAAGAATAGTATCCCCCCTTTGTTATCAAGCTGATTCCAAAGCTTATTTAGTTTAGGGGCAACTACATTATTAAACTTGTCATCATCTTCGACATAAGCCCATGACCAAGTACAAGCGGTATTCGTATAATGCTTTGAATCTCTCCAATTTTCAAGACACCCTCTCAGACTTATGTATTCTTTATAAGACATGACACTTATAGTTGCAAAATATATGGTTATAGCAGTCACAATTATTTTCGTTAATTTAGAGTTTCTGATAGAGTATTTTCTGTAACCTTTTAACCATTTAATTAAATTTATTGATTTTATCTTTCTATATAACAGAATCCACTCGGCAAAAAATAGCACGGCAATTATCTTACTGATAGCCACATATATATCTTTCATAAGAAATACGCATTCAAAATTCATATATTCATTTATTAATAGCATAATAACTGCTATAGAGCCCACTACTCCTATACAGCTAGGAAGTAATAGGATATCAATTGTTTTTCTTATTGATAACCCAAAGTAGTTGTAACCAAGAAGTCCTTCAACAGCCAATTCTTTCGAAATTAGATTGTTAAATAAGATGCACGAAACAACGAATATGGATATAATGCATCCTACAAGGATCATATATAAAACCACTTGGTTCCATGTGATTCCACTTGTCACAACATAGCTTTTATCAATCACCGCAGTCATTTCTTTAGATCTATTAATTTCTTTAACAAATTCATTTATTTCTTTTTCCGTGCCCCTGACATGATAATCCCCACTAAAACTTACTTCATTCATTTTTTCAAAAGACTTTAACTGAACTTTTTTTCTTGTAAGCAAACTTTTAATTTCTCCACTAGAGAATTTATTTAGCTTATTCTCCTTTTTATTTATCTTGATATTCCAATAGCTATCCTGAAACCAGTTTACATCATTTAAATAAATATATAATTTTAAAGTTTGGCGTTCTCTGGTACCATTCATTGGTTTTCGTTCAGATTTTATGAAGCTAATATTATTATTTTGGGCTATCCCTTCAAGTTTTATAATTGAATTTTTATTTGCATGTTCATTTGATGTTATGTTAATAGTAGTGTCAAACTCATGAAGAAAATAATTTAAGAAGACGTCATCTTCTTCATAGAATTTACCAATGCTAATTATCATAATTAGCAAAACCGTTATGCCCCAAATAATCTTCTTCATGTCTTTTCTCCATAATTTATTATTAAATATTGGAAACACTGAAGTGAATCAGTGTTTCCATATCTCAAATATTAAAATAACGTTTACTTAACCGTAGCCCACGCTTTGTTACCGAATACTGCTCTTTCCCATGATGCCTCAGCCCTCCTTCCAGCAACGGTCCATCCAGAAGACGACAGCCTTCCACCAGCTCCTTGAACTGTTGTTTTGTGGACTTTATATTTATGATCATACTTTGACCACACATACCTATTACCAACACCATGTATCCATGAACCGCCTAGAAATTTTTTCCAGCCACTATTATAGTTTGCTGGCATCAGTTTACTATAATCTGCATCTGGAATTACTACTTCGTATCCCAAATTTTCAACATATGGCAAATCTATGTTCTCCGTCGCAAATGTTGGTACAGAAAACGATAAAACAATCACTATCATTACCGCCAGTATTACTTTCTTTTTCATAATTTATCTCCTTTGTTAATAATTGAAAAATACATGTAAAAGTAATCTATCACTAATAGTAAGTTAATCTAAAATGAATTCGTCTTTCATATTAAGCCCTCCATCTCTTGTCAATAAACTAAAAAGGATATCCTATATTTATTTTTAGGATATCCTTCGTTCGGTTTGGTTACATTTTCTTTTTTTATTTCTTGCTTTTTCTTTGCTTTTCATTTTTTGTATGGCAACTTTACATTAGCAAAAACCTTTCCACTGCTTTCATTAATTTCAAAATCACCACCGAGATGATTCACTAACTCATTTACAATGGTAAGACCTAATCCTGATCCATTTCCTCCTCTTCGCCTTGATAAATCACCTCTGTAAAACTTAGTTTTTACCATGTCCCAATTTATAATCACATCACTCTTAATAGTATTAATAATCCCTATATTAAGTATGTCTTTAGCAATCTCCACATTTACTTCTATTTCTGAGCCATCACTAGAATAATTTATCGCATTGGTTGTTAGATTATCTAGAATCCTTAAGAGCAACTGAGGATCCATTTTAACATCGATGCAGTCTTTTTCTGCAATTTTGAGCTTTAATTTATGGTGTTTAATTATAATTCTTTTTTCATCTTCCCACTGTTTAAAGAATATACCTATATTGAAAGTTATTAGGTTTAAAGGTATATCGTTTAAACTAAATTTTAGATACGAAAAGAACTCTTCTGTTAATTGGTTCAGATATTGAACATTTTCATAAATAATGTTAATGAATTTACTTTTGCTCTGTTCAGAGATTTCCTTTTCTTCATTAAGAAGCGTAATGTATCCAACCATATTAGCTATAGGAGTTTTAATATCATGGGCAAGGTATGTTAGAAGATCCGTCTTCTCTTGATATTCCCTTTCGTATTTATCCATTAATTCATTGTTGTAATTTTTTAGCTCAACGAACATCTCTCTCTCTAGTGCTAATGATTCGTGAAAATCAATTAAATCATTACCTTCCCGTGTTAGATACAAGAACCCTGCCCTAATGTATCGATTGTATTTATCATGTCTCCTCTTTTGAATATAAAATAGCCCACATATCATTAGTAATAAAAAAAAGATTATAATGCCATACCTTCCAAATCTAAAGTATGCAGAATGTAAGCTATTAAAACGTTTACTTGAGAGACTGTTGTATACTGCAATATCAACACATTCAAATATAACTATGCTTATAACAGAACTTGCAACAATCCAAATTATTTGATAAACAACGGTCTCTATAAAATATCCTTTATTTTTAAACATTTATTTTATACCCAACTCCCCACACAGTGGCAATAATTGAACCAGCCCCTAATTTTTCAAATTTGCTCCTTATTCGTCTAATGTGCACCATCACAGGATTTACCTCGGATTCTAGAACTTGATCCCCCCATATTACATAATGAATATCATTCATATTATAAATCTTGTCAGGGTCTTCCATAAGAAGCCATAGTATTTCAAATTCCTTTGGTGTTAAATCTATATTATGTTTTTTATAGTATGCTTTATGGGTCTTTTTACTTAACTTTAAGTCACTAATTTCCCTTTCATAATCGTTTTTTTCGCTATCTTTTTTAGAATACTCATAAGTCCTTCTAAATTGTGATTTTATCCGAGCAATCAGTTCATACGGTTCAAAGGGTTTTACTATGTAATCATCTGCGCCCATATTTAAGCCATATATTCGATGGGCAGAACCCTCAAGAGCCGTTACCATTATAATAGGTATGGTGGAATACGCTCTAATTTTAAGACACACCTCTAGACCACTAATATCTGGTAATAGTAGGTCTAATAAAATTAAATCAAACTTATCTTCTAGCATCATGGTTATTGCATCGCACCCTGTAGGTGCAACTTCTGTTTCCCATTCTTCAGCCATTAAATATATCTTTATAAGTTCGGCTAGGCTATTATCATCTTCAACGATCAAAATCCTTCTCTTCATAAGTATCTCCATAGTTCTAGTCATGTATACACGAATCATTTCATTAACTATATCTACTAGCCCTAGCTTGATTTTACACTTTTTCATACTAAAAAATCGAGTAAAATAAAAAAATCAGCAATTATAGATTTTGCAATGCATGATATGCATATGTTACTACTCTATTGCTGATTCTTTGGTTTATATTTACTTTTTCTATTAATTCATCAGATAAATCTTCTCAATAATTAAATCTTACTTATATCCCTCATTATCGCTCTTCTTACTTGTCACATTAAGTGCAACCCATAGCACGAATGCTACCAAGGTAAATACGATTAGCGCATAGAAGTTCGAATCATACTTTCCACCTGCAGCCTCGAGCAGCTTAGCAGAGATATTAGGTCCGATTATAGCTGCTGGGATTAGAGAGAAGTTTGCGATACTGAAGTTAGTTGGAAAATACTTATGACCGAACGCCTTATTGATGTATGCAGATGTTAGAGTTGGAGTTCCTCCATAAGCTAGACCTACGAAGATAAGTCCAACTACGATTGCGATTAGCGAGTGACTCATGCCGCCGATTACAAGCAGAACACCTGCTATAAACATGAATAAGTTATTTACAATAGCAGTCGTCTTTCTGCCAAACTTATCAAAGTTATTACCTGTAACGATTCTTCCTGCTCCGTTAAACAGCGAAACGATCATTCCGAGTACCGCAGATCCACCGTAAGCAAGCGAGATATTAGCTGCGCTATTGATAACCATCAGACCTGCTGAGTTTAGAGCAACAGCCCAGATGAAGAACACCCAGAATCTACCTGTCTTCATCATCTCTGCAGCTGAATAGTGATGAACCTTGTCATCAGATGCTGCAGCCTTGCTTGCACCTGCTGCAGGCGCTTCTGGAGCCTTAATGATAATAGCTGCGACAACCATTACTACGAAAATTGTGATAGCTAGAATCTTGAATGTTGAGAAAATTCCATACTTCGCAATGAACTTAGTTACAACACTTCCTAGGGCAAGTCCACCTAGACCGAATCCCATGAGCATAATTCCCGAAGCAAGACCAACCTTGTCTGGGAACCACTTAGTGATAGTGGTGATAACGGCATTATATCCAACACCTACGCCGCCGCCACCGAATACGCCGTAGAATATATAAAGCTTCGTGAGACTTCCTGATGCATCTGCTGGATTCAAAGTCGAAACCATAAAGAATCCGATGAGAAGCAGTGCTCCAGAGATGAGAATTCTGAGCTTTACACCGAAAATCTTGCCGAGATGACCTCCGATGAGTCCGCCCAAGCAGAACATGATCATCGATATAGTGAATGTCATCGACATCTGTGCTACTGTCCATGTCTTGAATACCTCTGCAAAAGGAGTTCTAAACAGTGACCATGCGTAAATAAGTCCGAGGAACAGCGTTGAAATAGTCGCCATTCCGAGGTACAACCATCTTTTGTTGTTATTCATTTCTTAAACCACCTGTCCTTACCTAATTGCGCTGCCATTACCTCTATGTAGCGCTTATATAATTTAACGCTCCATAGCTCTACGCTGAGCGCCAATGCAAAATATAATAACATTTTTTACGTGTATTTTCTAGCAATTATTATCATATCAGGCACATAACTTTTTATTTATGCTTCGAGAACCTTCTTCACCTTCCTGTATGAGAAGTTGGTTGTACTACCGATTTCATCATATATGAATGATTCTAAAGTTGTAATCGTGCATCCGATATCCCTGAGTGTTTTCATCGCCTCCTCGAGGTCATCCTTCTGCTTGGAAGCACAGCAATCCTTGATGACCTGAACATCATACCCCTTCTCTATAAGGCTCCTAGCGCTCTGCAGTATCCCAATATGTGCCTCTAGGCCAGCGAGCACAATGCGTTTACCTTTATGAGACTGTAGCAAGCTCTCCATGTCTGGGGAAGATGTACAGTCAAAATCAACCTTATCCAGCTTCTCAAAGCTATGTAACTCACTCTTAAGTTCACCTAAAACTGGCTCTGTATCGTGGCCGAACTGCTCTGTTAGGAGCGTTGGAAGCTCCAGTATCTTGAGGCATTTTGCTAGCTTTAATATGTTCCCCATGAACTTCTCGCTCTTACGAACCTTTGACACTGTGTGCCCCTGGACATCCATGATTATGCACATTGTACTATCCGAGCTAAGACCACGGAGCTTTGCGAGCAAGCCGTTATCCACGCGGTTCACCTTATATGGAGTGATGGTCGCATATCCATTTGCCAGGCAGTAAAGATCAGTATTTGGCGGCTGAACACTGCCATCCGTCACCTCACCGTTATACTTATATTCTCCTTCTGAAAAAGGTTTATTTTCGTGCTCCTCATCCTCGCTATCTAGGTTTTCTTCCATGACCCTCTCAAATTTGTTGTTGAAACCACAGATGCCAGCCTCGGCATATCTCACACCCTTAATCTGCCACTTAGGAAGGTCAGGTGCATTTACATTGAGAATGCTCCCAGGCTGCAGCTTCTTCGCTACTTCGAGCAGCTCCGGTATCATCTCGCAGATGAATTCAAAGTGCGTCGCTTTTCTGTTTGTCACGGACAGTGCAAGCGCACTATACCCGTTCAAAGCGCCTTCGTTTGCAATCGCGAACGTTCCGGAATAGTTTATATCTGCACCAGCATTTCCGCCGTGATTGATTCCGCCTATGACAAAGTCTGGTGGCGTCCCCGCCTCCTTCATCATATCTATACCGAACTTAGCGCAGTCTGCAGGAGTTCCAGATAAGGCAATTGCCTTCTTGGCTCCATCCATCTCTACCTGCTTAGCAGTCACTTTGCCACCAAACGTAATCGCCTGCCCGCTAGCACTCCGCTGCTTGTCAGGAGCCACAACATATACCTCTGCCATGTGCGAAAGAAAACGTACCAATGTGCGGATTCCGTGCGCATCTATTCCATCATCGTTGCTAACTAATATTCTAAGCATTGATATTCCTCATTCCCTTCTTGATATTACCGACAAACATCTTTATAAGCAGCCGTAGCAGCGGTTCAGACACTCTATAGAAATAGAAGTACAAAACTTGTTCGTCCTCTGTGCAGAGATCTGTAACTGGATTCATCATAAGCCCAACATCCTTGCCTACCTTGCATAGTTGTTCAACCGGCACAGGAGCTTTGATGCGCAGCATAACCGCTAATCCAGACTTAGAGTCAAGTGCCTCAATCAGTCCTTCTCCATATTCCCTAAACATCTCCATAGTGGTGTGAAGCTTTTCAGAATTTCTTTTTCTGCACTTCTTGATATGCCTGTAGTAATAGCCATTGTCCATGTACAGAGCTAAGCAAATCTGCTCCGCCTTGGAACACGTCTGCGAATACTTGCTCTTGATTCTGTCAAATATCTCCATGAGTTCCTTCGGCAGCACCATGTAGCTTATCTTAATCGATGCAAAAAGTGTCGACGAGAACGACCCAAGATACACGACTCTCCCCGACCTGTCGAGGCCCTGTAAGGCTGGTATAGGTTTCCCAAAGTACCTGAGTTCGCTATCGTAATCATCCTCTAGGATATAGCTGTCGTTGGCTTCCGCCCATTTAATCAGTTCATATCTACGGCCAATCGGCATAACGGCACCTGACGGAAACTGATTTGACGGATTTACATAAACGAGGCTTCGCATATTCACTGGAAGACGCTCAATCACAATTCCATTATCTTGAACTGGGATATTAGATAGGCTGACACCTTCATCCTTGAATATCTCCCGAACGGGGCCATACCCCGGAGATTCCATCGCAGCGTTGCTGATGCCGAGCTCTCTTAGGATACGTATGAGATGCGTTGCGAGCTGCTGTGAGCCTGCGCCTATCACAACTTGGTCTGGCGAACATTTCACACCTCTACCAGCATATAGATATTTTGCGATTTCGTAGCGAAGTGCTGCTTCACCCTGTACATCAGCTTCAGACTGCAGTGCGTAGGCATACTCATTGAACACCTTGCTCATGCACTTCTTCCACTTCGAGAACTCGAAACTCTCCTCGTCGTAGATGAGCGAGCGCTCCTTAACAGTCTTGGTGCTCTCTGGGGGGAGAAGCTCGTCCAGTGTGAGTTCTCCATCTGCACTTCCATTTCCGACCGCACCAGATATATCATCACTGACATAGTAGCCTGACTTGGGTCTGCTCTCTATGTAACCCTCTACGAGCAGCTGATTGTATGCGGTCTCAACAGTAGTGACACTGATACCATTTTCCTTCGCAAGCTGACGTAGCGATGGCAGCTTCATGCCGAGCTCAAACTCGCCGGAAAGAATTTTACCCTTTATGTAATCAAAAATCTGTATATAGATTTTGTTCATTATTATCGGCAAAATCGAAAATAATGCTTCTCATCGTCTGTTTTCCCCTATCTGTATTCTAAAAATTTGCATAAATTGTATATTTTTATAATTGCACTATGTTGTTATTATAATACTTGTCGAAAGAGTGCACAACGACAATTCGATAATAAAAACAGCATTTCTATAAGGAATTATAGATTGCTATATGGAGGATAAAAAGTATGATTGAAACTAAAAACCAGACAAACGGCACCAGCCGTGCCGACAGAAGCGATAAGACTTTAATTCTAGTAACCACTGCTATGATGACTGCTATGGTTATGATCGCAACTACATTCTTCAAGATTCCTAATGCAATGGGATACATTCACCTTGGTGACGGATTCGTGCTTCTCGCAGCGATCATCTTGCCTAAGAAGTACGCCTGCTTCGCTGGCGGTGTTGGTGCTGGGCTAGCAGACATCTATGGTGGTTATGCCGTTTGGGCACCTTGGACATTGGTAATTAAAATCGTTATGGTGCTGATTGTGCAGCTATTCTTTGATCTACTGAATAAGCGTGCGGCAAACGGAGGTCATGTAGCTAAGGTTGCAGGACTACCTTTTTCAGAGCTATTCGCATACGTACTTGCAGTTCTCTGGACTGTATCTGGTTACTACGCAGCGCAGGGCTTCATATATGGAAACTGGGCTGCCCCACTCGCTGATGTTCCCGGCAATGTCCTACAGGCAACTGTTGGTGCAGTTGTTGCTATCATAGTTTCTGTGGCATTAGGCAAGACGGCACTAGGAAGAAGCTTCTATTATAAGAGAACTTCTCTTTAATCACAGAACATTCAGAAGTCATTTACAGAAATCGAGGTTAATAGATGGAATATAAGAGAATATTATCTGTACAAGATATATCATGCGTCGGACAGTGCTCGCTGACCGTCGCACTACCTATACTTTCGGCATGCGGACACGAGACAGCAATTTTACCAGCAGCCGTACTTTCGAATCACACTGGTGGATTTAAAGGTTTTACTTGCCGCGACTTAACTAGCGATATGCCTGATATCATCAAGCAATGGGAGATCGAGGGAATTACATTCGATGGAGCATATACGGGATACCTCGGAAGCAGCGAGCAGATTGCATATGTCAAGGATATATTTGCAAGGCTTGTATCTCCGTCCGGTCTACGGATAGTAGACCCAGCGATGGCGGATGGCGGCAAGCTCTATCCAGCATTTGACATGGACTTCGTGGAGGTTATGAAGTCGCTTGTCGCTGTAGCTGACGTAACACTTCCTAATATAACGGAGGCTTCACTTCTAACAGGTAATGAGTACAAGGAAAGCTACGACGAAGAGTATACTGAGAAGCTCGTAAAGGGCTTGCATGAGCTAGGTGCCAAGACCGTCATCATGACTGGTGTCAGCTATAATGATGAGAGCACAGGAATCCTCGTTTCAGACGAAAACGGCATAAATTACATAAGGCACGAGAAGATGCCTATTTCTTGCCACGGAACGGGTGATGTGTTCGCATCTGCATTTGTAGGATCTTACCTCGCAGGCAAAGATAAGGCTGAAGCAGCTAGAATTGCTGGCGAATACGTCCTCAGCTGCATCAAGAATACGATAGATGACAAAGAGCACTGGTACGGTGTAAAGTTCGAACCATTACTTGGAGATTTAATTTCAGCCATTCGCGGTTAATCCGCTAGGCATGTAGCCATATGTTTTAACGACATGTAGTCGGGAGCGCAAGTTCCCGGCTTATTGTTTTGTTTGTAATTATTTGATGTTTTGTATCCATCCATTATCAGGATTTGATTTATTTAAAAAAATTTAACTATTTATGCGTTTGCAGCCCTTTTGTAACTCAGCATATGGTAAAATGGCATGGATAATCGTAAATGAAAATACCGCAGTTAGTCGTTAATTATCATTAATGACAGCAATACATATTGATGACAATTGTTACCGGAGGTCATAATGAACGATAAAATCGCAGGAAAATTCCGCGGCACAGGAGTAAAGGCTGGTCTCATGTACGGAATGGCTGAGTTCTACGGAGGTGGCGCTTTCGTAATCATCAACACCTTCTTTTTAGTCTTCCTGACTAAAGCTCTTGGCATGCCCGCTGCACTCGCTGGCGCTATTCCAATGGTAGGAAAGGTATGGGATGCCATTACCGATCCGATGATGGGAAATATCACCGATAGGACATCCTCAAGATTTGGACCTAAGAGGCTATACATATTGATAGGCGGAATCCTATCTGCTATCGCATTTGTATCGCTCTGGACGACGATTCCAACGCGAAGCACTACATTGCAGTTTATCTACTACATAGTTATGTACTGCTTATTTTCGACGTGCTTCACAATCATAATGGTCCCTTACAACGGTCTCCTGCCGGACATGGTTGATAGCTATGATATTCGCTCAAAGTTCTCGAGTCTCAGGATGATTTGGTCTACTGTAGGAGCCATCTTGGCTGGACTCGTTCCAACGTTAATGATAAAAGATACTTTGAACACGAGCATGTATCTCAAGGTAGCGATCATTTTCGGCATCCTGTTCGGCTTTGCAGCAGTGGTAACATTTATTGGAACTTGGGAAAAGGTAAAGTCACCAGTTAAGACGAAGCTTCGCGATAGCTTCTCCGAGGCATCGTCAGTATTCAAAAGCCGTTCCTTCAAGATTTTCATCGGCATATACCTCTCCGGTCAGTGTGCGATGGACTTCGTTTCGGGTATGGCCATTTACTATGTCGACGATGTTTTAGGAGGATATGATAAGGGATACCTGACCATGCTGATGGGAGTGCTTCTCTCATCTCAGCTTATCGGAATGCTAATCTTCACACCGATAATGACCAGAACCTCAAAGCGCACCACCATCCTCATCGGTGCTCCTATAAGGTTAGCTTCAACTCTTGGACTACTTGCGTTTTCGTATGCAGGTGCCCCAATTGTTCCAGTCCTTCTACTCTCCGCCGGAGTGGGAATTGGAAACGCAGCAACTTTGACGAGCATATTTGCAATTCTGGCCGATATGGCGGATATAGATGAACTTATCACTTCCACAAGGCGTCCAGGCATCGTATCCGGGATGGCGACATTTGCGAGAAAAATCTCTGCAGGCCTATCGGTGTGGTTCATCGGAATCCTACTATCGCTAGTAGGCTACGATGCTAAACTCGCGCATTCAGGAGTTAGTCAAGCTTTAACAACGCAGCGCGGAATCGCTATGATTTTCATCGTAATACCAGCTATTCTCGTAGTATTACTGCTGATATTCGGATACATCTTCCCGATAACAAATAAGGAGTTCGATATTGTAAAGAAGGAAATAGGTAGAAGGCGCGGCACCGATGGCAGCATCGCATCAGACGACGAGAAGCGAATACTCGAACGTGTAACGGGTTTCAAATACGAGGATTTGTGGAAGACGTCAAACGAACATAAGATCAGATCGTAAATCACTAGAATTGGCTTACAATGATAAAACAAGAGGTGAACACATATGACCAATACTGATGCTCATATAGAGCAGCAAAATTCCAAGTCCGAGAACAGCCCACTCGTGTGGGCACACCGCGGTGCAAGCGGGTATTGTCCTGAGAACACTCTACCGGCATTTCAGAGAGCAATTGAACTAGGGGCAGATGGCATTGAGTTAGACGTGCAGATGACCAGAGATGGCGAACTCGTCGTTTGTCATGACGAGACGATAGATAGGACCTCAAACGGCAGTGGCTGGATTAAGGACAAAACGCTCGCAGAATTGAAGGCTCTGGATTTCTCCTATGGCAAAAAAGATTTCTCAGGAACCACTATACCGACTATGCGCGAGGTATTTGACCTGCTTGATGATGCCGACATAATGATAAACATAGAGCTTAAGACAGGAATTGTTTTTTACCCAGGCATGGCAGAAAAGCTTCTAAAATTGGCCAGCGAATGCGGATTCTCAGATAGGGTCATCTATTCGTCCTTTAACCACTACACGATAAAGCACATGCGAGAAATATCACCTGAGGCGAAGCTAGGATTCCTCTATGCCGACGGAACAATCGGTATGCCTGCATATGCGCTAAAATACGGAGTTCAAGCTCTACACCCAGCGCTATACAACATACAGTTTCCGGGCTTTATGGAAGAGTGCCATAAGAGCGGCATTGCTGTCAACGTATGGACGGTTGACCAGGATGAGTATATAGAGATGTCATGCAGAGCTGGCGTCGACGCCATTATTACCAACTACCCTGATAAAACACTTGAAACAATCAGGAGGCTGATATGAAGGTTCATACGCAAGCAAGGGTAACAAGGGTAAACACCTCTGAAGCCCAGAATCTGAGCGATGCGAAGCTTCCAGCTGGCATCACCATCGTCAGGGAGAGTGAGTACGATGATCATATGGTCACTACCAACAAGCGCTGGCGAGAAGACCATGTGACCGAAGGACAGTTTACCGCATATGACGGCATTTCTATTCAGTACTACCATGCACCGCAGGAGAGTTCTCCGAAGGGCTGCATCGTCATGCTCCACGGTTACTGCGGCTTCTGGGGAAAATTTCATGAGATGGCCGAATATTACTGGCTAGCTGGCTACGAGGTTTTCTTTCTGGAGCACCGTGGTCACGGCTATTCGGGCAGACAGATAGACGAGGATGATATCGTCCATGTGAATAGCTATAACGATTACACGAGCGATCTCCATCAATTCATGATTGAGATTGCTAAGCCTCGCATCGGGAATCTCACATGCATCATGTTCGCACACTCCATGGGAGGTGCAATCGGTGCTCTATACTTAGAGCAGCATCCTGGGATATTCGACGCTGCAATCCTAAGTTCCCCCATGTTCGAGATAAAAACTGATGGCACGCCTAAGTTTTTAATCAGCCTCATGCTAGCTAAAATCAAGCTGCTGCGTCAGGAGAAGCTGCCGTTTCCCGGTGGCAAACGCTGGGATGGTATCCCCACTTACGAGAAGAGCAGTGCAATGTCAGAGCCTAGGTACAGGTATATATTTAATCAGCGCCTTGAAGACAACCACTATCATACAAATATGATGTCTAACGGCTGGGGCTACGCGAGTTTCCGCACCACTCCTAAAATTCTAAAGGACGCTGGCAAGATAGATATACCTGTTTTGCTCCTTACATCTGGAAGCGATGCGCTTGTGGATTCAAAAGGCCACTATAAATTCGCATATAGTACGCCGAACACCGAGTTCATCATATACGAAGGCGCTAAGCACGAGCTATATAATGGAACTGATGAGATACTAGAGGACTACTATAAGAGGGTGTTTGAGTTTCTTGATAGAATCAGTGAGCAGAATTCATAAAACACAGATATATAAACACTCTAATTAACACATTATAGTCAAATTTTCCATATATAAAAAATGCCACTCCAGCACTCTGGAGTGGCATTTTCATGCTCATGTATATTATCTTTAAAATGATGTTATAACTGCTCCTAGACCGAATAAGATACCTGGCACATTAGCACATATAATTGGGTAATCTCTGTCCTTCTTGCAGAATCCGTATGTCACCCACAGCGTGCAGTTTATTGTTGCTGCTAGTGGCTGGATGAAGCTGCCCTTGTTCCCGTTAAGATTGCTCATTATCTGAGCTATGTATGCTACGTACATTAGAATGGACATGCATGTTCCTGCCCAGCCTAACTTTTTTGCTGTCTTTTCACTCATGTTATTGCCCCTTTACTTTATATAAAAAAAATTATCGTTTTTACGAACTTGCGTATTATATATAAACTGGCACTGTCATTCAATACTATAATTTAATTAATGCGATATAAGGGTGCACTTTATATGGAACAACTCTCTATCGCTTTCTCCTCCTGAGTTCTGCTATAAGGCTAAGATCTGAATCGAAGACAGGTCTCTTACTCACACCGAGTTCACCGATTTCTACGTTTTTATTCTTGCCATGAAAATCACTGCCACCACTCACGAGAAGCCCCCGACTCTCCGCAATATCTAGCAGCATCGCTATCTCGTCCTCATCGTACCTAGAATAAAAGCACTCTAGTCCCTCTATTCCTATACCTTGCAGGACACCTAGCTTCTCCTCAAGCTCCTCTCTGTTCATATGGATTTCATTCTCCCCACCGAGAGGATGAGCCCAGATTGCGACTCCACCAGATGACTTAATCGCTCCGATCGCTAGCTCGGCAGGAATCCTGCTTTCCACTCCAAATTCAAGATATCTGTTTATAACCTCTGTTCTGGTACCTGGGATTCCTCTCCGCATGAGGATATTAGCTATATGGGGCTTCCCAGCTGAAGGAATCGCCTCTAACTCTGCAATCTCGTCTGCAGTTAGCTCTATGCCATCCACTTCCCTAAGGTGTTCAATTCTAATCGCGAGCTTATCTTCTCTCTTCGCCTCTGCAGCGGCGAGTGCTTTCATAAAATCAGGGTGATTATCGTCATACGAGTAGCCGAGGATATGGCACTTGATGTCTCCGGCTTTGCAGGAGAATTCAATGCCCTTGAAAAATTCCATTCCCTCCGGTATATCATCTTCGACTTCGTGCACGCCGGCAGTCGTATCGTGATCAGTCAGCGAAAACACTTTGACACCAGACGATTTCACCTTCTGAACGACCTCCGAGGGGCTAAATGACCCATCTGATGCCGTGGTGTGTAGGTGCATATCGACTAGTATTTTGCTCTTATTCAAAATATACACCTCCTACTTACTTAATATCTGTAATCTGTATGCTGCCTGCTATGCTGCTACGCTTGATATTATAATCATCTGACAGCCGTGCGTTAATTAGCTATTCAGCTGTGAACTTCATGCCCTTAGTCTTGGCAACTTCCTTGCCCTGTGCGCTGAAGACAGCCTCAACTCCCTTCTGCTTCTTGATAAATGCCTTCCCTCCATCTACACCCTTCATCAGGCAGATTGTACTCATGGCATCTACATCCATCGAGCGACCTTTCTTAGCCACCAAGCTGACAGCCTCAAGCTGCGTCTCGACAGGATATCCCGTCTTGCTGCTTAGCACATGGTGGTAAATCTTACCATCCTTTTGAAACTGCCTCTCATATATTCCTGAAGTAACGACGGTCTGGTTATCCGCTGTCGTAGTTCCGATGATTTCGGTCCTGTCAGTATATGGCTTCTCTATTCCGATGATAAATGGGCTGCCGTCTGGTTTACCCCCTATCGTGGAAATGTTACCTCCAAGGTTAATTACAGCAGATGTTACGCCTTCCTTCTCGAGCAGAATCGTAAGTTCATCAGCAACATATCCCTTGGCAATACCGCCGAGGTCGAGCTTAGCCTTAGGATCTATGATTCTTATCTTGTTTCCATCGAACTGAATATTCTTATAGTTTACGTGTTTAAGAGCCTCGGTAATCTTAGACTGCTCTGGAACTACTGGGTTCTCAGACTGGAAATCCCATAATCCTGAAACAGATCCGATAGTTATATCAAAATCGCCATCGGATAGCTCACCATACTTTACACCAGCCTTCACGACCTTGAGCGTATCCTTTCCAACAGTCACCCAATTTCCACCAGCATTGTTGATCTGACTGACTTCACTCGTCTCGATTGTATTGCTGAGGGTATTCTCGAGCTCGCGGCATCTTTTATAAGCCTTGTTGATTGCAGCCTCTGCCTTCTCCTTGTCCAGATCTCCATCCATGTCATATATCGAAATCTTGCACACTGTATCGAGATAGAAGCCCTCCTTTGATACTGGCTCAACATCCTTGGTGTTCTTGCAGGCTGTCTGTGTTATAATAACCGTTGCGATTATTGCGAATATTAACGAAAGTTTTATGGTTTGTTTGCTAAATTTAATCAATTCATTACCTCACAGTTAAGGGGTTACAGGGAATAACGAATAATGTTAAAAGGATTTATAAGAAAAGCTGATATCGTCCTCTTTATAATCCTCATTTCACTTGGTATCGCCTCCTCGGTATGGCTCAGCACGACGAGTCATTCAGGAGACAAAGTCACCGTGACAGTAGATGGCAAGAAGTACGGAGTGTACAGCTTGTCCGAGGATAAAACTATCGCTGTAAAGCAGGGGAATAAGCTAAATGTAATCAGAATTAAGCACGGCTACGTGACCATGTCCGAAGCATCATGCGAAAATCAGGTGTGCGTAAAGCACAAAGCTATAAGCAAGACCGGGGAAAGCATAATCTGCCTTCCTAATAAAGTGGTCGTTTCGATAAGCGGAAAGGAGGCACACAAGTATGACTCAGTCTCGAGTTAAACACTCAACCGAGCCTTCACGGAGGACTCCTCGCGGCCGCAGCAACAATGTTGCAACAGTTGCGCTTCTAGCTTCACTGGCGCTAATTTTATCGTACGTCGAAGCTATTATACCATATACTCCAGGCATTCCGGGGATCAAATTAGGGATAGCTAACTTAGTAGCTGTTGTTGCGCTGTATAAGCTCTCTGCCAAATACGCAGTTATGTTAAATGTCATTAGAATAGTAGTCGCTGGACTGCTTTTTACCGGTGTGTTCGGCATGCTCTACTCTCTCGCAGGTGCGACGATCAGCTTGATAGGAATGATTTTGCTCAAGAAGACCGACCTCTTCAGCATTACCGGTGTCAGTATGGCAGGTGGTTTCCTGCATAATATGGGACAGCTCGCAATTGCGGCATTACTCATCAATGATATCAGAATCTTCTACTACCTACCGGTACTGATGATCTCTGGAACGATAGCAGGAGTTGCCATCGGCGTAGTTGCAGAATTGGTGATTAGAAGAGCTAAGTTTATAAGGTAGGCTTCTATTCATCAATTATCAAAACGTTTGATAAAGTTATGGATATACAGGTACTCACACTGTTAAAGCCCCATTTGCTAGTCTACAGTAAATGGGGCTTTAACAATTAATGGTTTCAGTTCAATAGAATTTTTTATTCTTTAATTATATATTTTCATGAAAAATCTGCCCTTTCAAAGCGTATAATAGAAAGGTATATCATTAATTTACGGTCATATATAAGTGCTATTCATTTCTTATATATCATGTATATATGAATGATGTTATAAAAAGGAGGGATTATGAAGAAAAAACTATTAGCTTGTCTAACGACATGCAGTCTGCTAATCGCTATGTTTGCTTCGACCATGACAGTTAACGCGACTTCGCAGACGATAAAACCTATTTATCAAAATGAGCTCAACCAGGCCGGCAGAAACTCTCAGACTAGCAGAGGAATCAATATAGATGCATATGTTAGCGCAAGCCTTAACGGTGTTACGAGCAATTCCAGCAAGGCAGCAGATAATCCATATGGCAGCACACCAGCTTCCACATATGTATATAGTACAGTTGCAAACGCTGGTGACCTTATAGATGTTAATTCTAAGGATATAACGCTACATGCGAATATCACCAATACAAATTCATCTGCTACTGTAGCAAACGTTTCTCTTAGACTCGACAACAACGGATTCACACCTTCTGCAACCAACTATGCTGATGATTGGTCGGTAGACGCAGCAAGAGTGCGTGGAAATGATATTTTCGATGCTTCAACTAGATCAGATATAAATATCGAGTACCAGTTCAAAAATACCGCTCTCGGAACAACTACGACTACTAGGGCTAATGTTCTCGCAAGCGGGCTTCCAACTGGTTATACCTGGAGCGATTTGACACGAATCAATATCTCTGGAAATCTTCAGCCTAATGAAAGCGTTAAGTACAATGTTCCACTTAAGCTGACTGCGAAGGCTGGTGCAAAATCAACTTATACATTCCTCTTCGGTAACACATCTGGAGGAGTATACAGAACTGCTTCTCTTATCTTCAAGAGCATCAACAGGAACGAACTGGTTTCGTCTGTTCTTAACACTAGAATCCTAGCTACCTATAGAAACAGCGATGGTTCATACACGGTTGCCGAGAAGAAGGTTCAGGACCTTATGCCTAATGCGACATCTAGCAATACGAAGTTCAACAACTTCCTAATGCAGATTCTAAGCACGTATGAGAATTCACCAGCTGACGGAGTGTTAACAAGCAACTCAGCATACTCGATTTCAACACTAGATATATTTAACGCTATCCATAATGATGGTTACACAACGCTAGTTAGAAACGATAACACGCTTCTCCCAATCTACGCTTATTACACTAATGGTAGTTTGACACTTAAGGATGCAAGCGGAAGCCCAGTAAGCGTATCGGATTACGGCCTTAACTTCTACGCACAGATTATAAAGGTACTAGATGCGCCTGACGTAGTGAATTTAAAGGTTGGGGATAGCTTTAATGCTGAGCAGAATCTGATTTCTGCAGTAAATCCTGTTAATGGCAGCCCGATCCCATATTCAGATCTGACTGTTACTTCGAATGTAAACACTGCAGTTGCTGGCACATACCATGTCACATACACCTATAGATTAGCTGATGGAAAGACAATCTCCATCACCACTAAGGTAAAGGTTTCCGCAAGGGATGCTTCGGGCAGTAACGCTAGCAGCACACCAGCAAAAAAAGCTAAGGTTGTTAAGAAGAGACACCTCTCTCCTAAGACATCCGATTCAACATCAGCGGCAAGCTTAATAGTGCTCTGCGCATCGCTTACAGCTCTAGGTGCTGTAGTTTATAAGCGCAAGAGATTCTAAGATATGATGATTAAGCTTTATTTAACAGCACTTTAATAGAGCTTATCGCTATAGATAATTACAATCAAAAACGACTGTGAGAAATGCGTTTTCGCCTCACAGTCGTTTTTTTCGTGCCACTATTCTGTTATGTCCTGCCTATTCGCAGCACTGCGATAATCATATTCAGCATGCAGTGCTTCAGTACAAATTAAAGCCCTGGAGTTTCTTCATTTACAGTATATATAATCATCCCGCCAGTCGGTTTACATCCCGTATTCCATAATCCCTCAAAATCAAGCCACTTATAACCGCTGTATGTCACGGCCTTAACCTTGAATCCGTCCTCGGTATCATCATATCCATTTACAAGATACCAATGCCATACATAGTCGCTGTACCTTGCATCCTTGTGCCTGAGCGTAAGGAACGGAATCGGTAGCCCTGCATCTATCTGCTCCTTCACCTTTTCCGCCGCCTCCTCGTAAGTATGATCTCCCGAAAATTCGCTCACATCCACGCGGTACTCGCCGGCATCCCTAAGGTATTTGACATATCCATTTATATAAATCGAAAGTTTATTAATTCCGGTGAATCTAGGCCATAGATAGTCCTCCATCATATGCGCAAAGTCTACGTACTCTTCTCGCTTAACATCACCAGCGTCAAATGGATATAGCTTCGTGAATCCAAACTCGCGCGCAAAGTACAAACTGCTCTCACACGCAGTCTCCGCACCACATCCACCTATGCGCATCCAGAACGTGCGAAACCAGTCCTGATTGCCACCATAAGATTCACCTATATAATGGTGATTCAATTCTCTCTTCATCCTAATCTATACCAATCCCCCAAAAGTAAAAGCAGGGCAATCACGCCCTGCGATATACGAAATCCTAATCCATATCTGGAATGTCGGCAGTTTATGCGTCAAGTGCAGCATTAAGAGCGTTCACCAGGTGATCTCCATCAAGTCCGTGAACCTGAGCAGCCTGTCCGATTGACTCTCCCTGAGAAGCAGGGCAACCGATGCACATCATTCCGTTCTGGAAGAATACCTGAATTAAATCTGGATTCTCGTTGATAACATCACCGATAATCATATCCTTTGTAATCTTAGCCATTTATCTTTCATCCCCTTTCCGAATGTCATTTATATTTTTCTATTGCAACAGTAACATTTTGAAGCTATAAAATCAATACTAATAAAGTATCTTTTTAAATTCCTACTTATTCACTCGGAATTCACTTTACATGTTGGTTTTTAGTGCTATAATGAGATGTTAATTTTGTAAAATAGAATCGTATAATTTGGTTAAGAAATTAAAAAGGGAGAGACTAATGCTAGAATTTAGACCTGTCAGATTAGATGACCAGGACTTTGCAAAAACCGTAATCTGTTCGAGCGGATGTCATGGTGCTGACTACAGTTTCGCTAATTTATATATCTGGAGGCATGCATACGAGCCAGAAATCGCTTTCATCGGCGAGCGTATGATCATAAGAATGCCTAAGTATGGATACATTTTCGCTTATCCTAAGGGAAGCGGGGATGTTAAGCCAATTATCGATGAACTGTTAGAAGACGCACATTCGCGCGACCAGAAACTGATAATGCGTGGTCTCACGCCTAAAACGCTCGAAGAGTTTGAGCCTGTATACGGAGACCGTTTCACCATAGAGGAAAATCGTGAAGATGCTGACTACATATACACAGTTGAGAAGCTGCGTGACCTCAGGGGACGCAAGCTTTCGTCGAAGCGCAATCACATCAAACATTTTGAGAGAAATGGCGAATGGGAATTTAAGCTCATCGAAAATGGCGAAGATATAGATTCTGCAAGAGCATTCGTCGCTGAATTCTACAAGGAGAAGGGAGATCCTGACCTTGTCAAAGAAGCGGATGCTATCGAGCAGATGTTCGAAAACTATGAGGCGCTCGGTTTCTTTGGTGGGCTCCTATATCAGAATGGTGAACCTGTTGCCTTCACTGCTGCTACTCAGCTCGACCAGCTCACCATGGATGTGCATTTTGAGAAGGCTCTTCCTGGTGTTGAAGGCGCATATACTATGATTAACCGTGAATTCGTAAGGGCAATCTCCGAGAAATTCCCTGATGTAGAATACATTAACCGCGAAGAGGACATGGGGCTTGAAGGTCTTAGGAAAGCCAAGGAAAGCTATCATCCTGATGTCCTTCTCATGAAATACACAGCTTATGAAAAATAACTACATAATAAGGCCTAGGGAGGCTTCCGACCTCAAGGATTTTGTCTCACTACGCAGAAAAGTTTTCGGAGATGATGAGGGGTTTATCGAATTCTTTGATGCTTGCTTCCGAGATGACTATCTGGATTTTCTGATTGTCGAGGATCAAGATGGCAGCGAGGTGCTTCAGGCATCCCTCACCCAGTTCGACATGGGAAAATTAGTTGTTCCTGAGGGCAAAGTTTCAGATATAGCTGGTAAATCAATAGAGATGAGCTACGCAATATGCACCGACCCTGCGGCACGAGGAAAAGGTTACGGATCACACATAACCGTATATGCCAGAGAGATTGCCGAGAGCAGCAGAAAACTATCGATGCTCTCACCAGCTGAACCTAGCCTAATAAATTTCTATGAACCTCTAGAATATAAGAAGTTCATGTATGCCGAGCAGGGTTCTGTCATGGCATCCGAGCATGTTGATTTTGAATTCTCCCATCTTCAGACTAAGGTACTAACACCGCAGGAATATAATAATTATAGAGAAACGATTTTGACAAACCGCGTTCATATCAAGCTGTCAGAAGGAGCTCTTAGATTCGCAGCTGGGCTGGTAGCTCCTTATACCTCGGGCTCTCTGCCTACTCTTGATGCTGGATCAGCTGATTGGGCGGGCTCTGCGCCTGGCTGGGAAGCTGAATCAGGAGCACCTGATGGTTCTGGATTCTTGCTAATTTCCGATGGCGCTGAGCCTTTGGCAATCGCAGCGTGTGAGGCCGCAGGAGCGGACTCTCTCGCTGCGGCCGAGCTCCTCACCTTCAGTGAAGATGGCGGTCATAAGGAGCTCGGGATTGCAATTGCCAAGGCACTCGCCACTAGATGCGGCGCTCAGCGATGCGACTACATGATGCCTAGCAGATTTGGGAGCGAAACGTCTGCCGCGCTTGGGATGATCTCGGCCAGCTACGAAGAGCTTGCTGAGATCTACAGCGCCGCTACTGGCGAGTGCCCTCCTTATATGGGCTTCACCTTCGGTTAGCCCCAGGCCATTTATAATTACCTAATCTTCGGACTCTGGACCAGATCTCAGATTTATTAATCTCGCCACCATCCATTTCGGACGCAGCTTCAGATTGCACAGAACCCAAGCCTCGAGATCTCACCACGTACACGATTTTCAGGTCTCTAGGTCACAATAGACTTCGGTTCGCCCATAGGCAAAATATATGCATGAAAAACCAGGAGTACCAGCTCCTGGTTTTTCAATGTGCTAATTGTCATTATGATTACTATCTATCCCCTTTTAAGCTTTTGCATTATCTATTTAAAAGTTAAGGCATAAATGATATTGACAAAGATATGAATGCATGTGATAATTTTACCAGTTAGATATATCTAATTAGCACTAAATAAGAAAGGAGCAAATCATATGTCGATGAAAAATAGTAATACTATAAACATTATATCTATATTTTTAGTAGTTGTGCTTATAATTTCGTTATTTCCAACAATATCTTTTGCAGGAGAACCGACTAAATTAGATTCAAATAATAAGCTCATAATTAAAAAAATTTCAAAAAATAAAGTGAAAGTTATAGATGGAAAAGATGAAGCATTAATTTCTATTGTTGAGTCAGATAATAAGATAACTGTAAAAGTTAGTGAAAAGAATCCAGAGAAAAACTCTTATTTTATTGCAGATAAAGCTACTGGTAAAATCTATTCTTCTGAAACAAAAAATACGGTTGATATAAAAGAACTTTTTAATGATGATACTATGCTTCAAAAAGATAGTAATTCAACACTAGTTCAAAATAGATTATTAAAAGCTGGAAGAAGTGGATATGTTGGAACGGTAAATCAGTTTATAAGCTATAAACAACTTTCAAAATTAGTAACATCATCCTCTTCTGCCGCATCAATTGCAGGTGCAATTTTAACAATTCTAGGTTATGTTGGAATAACTGCGGCTAATCCAATAGCAGGAGTCGTATCAATAATCGGTGGAATAGTTACAGTAATACAACTAGGGATTGGATCAAAAAGTCCTTACCATGGAATAATAATAAAAATGAAAAAATACAGACATGTGAGATATAGAGCTGGAATGCGTTTGGTTAGATATTCATACGAAATAGCGGGTGTTTCACGAAAATGAGGTTTATGAAAAAATGAGTAAATTATATAAAAATATAATATATATCTATGAAGCTGTTTTCTTTATGGCTTATGGAATATATAACATGTTTGATGTATCCCCATTACATTCTGCTATTAAAACTGGATCTGCAATATCCATTATATTAGTCTTAATATATACATATAAAATGCTCGAGAAAGACGAGAAAGAAAAGAAAGCTGCTAACATGACGGTTATGTTTCTATCGTTAAATTTTATGATTACTGTAGGGTTAGGTATTCATTAAAGTTGCATTACTAGTTGATATCCATCTTGAAGTACGGGATGATTGATTGTCCTAGTTTTGATCTCTTGAGAATGCATTTTGTAAGAGCACTTCGGACAGAATTGGGGTGTAGATACACTTCCAAAAGTAACAATTTTCTTTAACCCTTGAATTTCGCAAGATAATAGCTCAAGGTCGTTGTCTTCTATGTGATGTTTACCCAAAAACATATTATGAGAAAGTGAAAAGCGAGGCAAGCGTAACATTGCCTCGCTTTCCATATACAATCTGCCCCGAAAACTAGCCTCGAAAAAACTTTGATTACCCAAAAAACATGATTGACGAGATTCTCTCATCAATCATGTTTTGTTTTCTCATATCATATCTGAAATTTTCAGATATCTATGCTTAAGCTATTTAGTTTCCTAAATATTACTGCTCTCTCTTCTTTCTAGCGAATAGCGCTACTCCAAGACCAATCACACTCATAAATAGTGTAGCTGCATATGCCAGGATAGTGTCAGCATCTCCAGTCTTTGGAACATTGTGCTTTCTTGCAGGTGTAGTCTTAACTGCTGGAGCCTGCTTAGACTGCGTAGTTGTAGTAGCTGATGCCTGAGGTACAGCTGGTGTTGTAGCAGATGGTGTAGATGGTGTAGATGGTGTTGTTGGTGTAGATGGCGTTGCTGGCACTGACGGAGTAGTCTGTGTTGTTACAGCCTTGTACACGTACACCTTGTCTCCATTTGCTTCCTCGCGAGTCGATGCAAGCTCATATCCAGCGATATTCTCACTGCCATGTATCCCAAACTTTGTAGGTTTTAACTCCGTTCCATCTTCTGTAACATAGTGCGTAAAATCTATACCTACGCGGATTATACGGTTTACAGCATTAGATGTTGTAATAGATTCGAGAGTACTTGTACCCCATCCAAATTGATTCTCGCTGCCAACCTGTGCGCTATCTGTTACTAGTGCCTTCACATCATTATAGATGACATCCGAAGTGTAATCCCTGTAATTTGAATCATTCATTCCATTCATAAAATTTAGATCAATATTGAATTTAGCATCCTTGCTACCATTTGAACCTACGGAATCAACGATTACCTGATTTGCCTTTAAAGCTGCATCTATCTTAACGATAGTCTCATATGGAGTTTCCTCCTTAACCTCTGCGGTTATACTCCAGTACCCAGAGCCTTCAAATAATGCAACTGACTCTGCATCGTCAATTCTCGTCTTAAACCTTGAATCTGCATCCTCAATAGGGAAATCAAGTAACACTCTAGTATAAAACACGTACATGCTACCTGGATCGATAATTATATTCTTCACAGTGTATTCAGTGTTATCGCTCTGATCAATCAGGATAGCTTCCTTAGCGTAATACATAGTATCATAATACGTCTGTGGATCCTGCGGATTTCCTTCTGTAGCGCTGTGCACAACATAGGTATCCAGATTTCTCCAGTCCTTAACCTTTACAGTATTTCCAGAATGCGAATCACTCGAGTCCACGGTTAGATCATAATCCTGTGTAAGCCTTCCCTTCCTTGCTCGCGACTCGAAAACCGATGTGTAATTGTCCTTGCCTGGGAATCTGTATCCGCTGGTAGTATTAGAAACAGTTGAGTTACCTAGACTAGTTGTTGCACCATCTGCAGGTTCAGTCGCCACGAAGTTATTTATTGCAGATTGCTCATTAGCTGTAACAGCATCATCTGCATACACATTAACAGCCAAAGAAGGTGCCATCATTAGAGACACACCTACGGCTGTTGCCTTTAACATTTTCCTCCTACGCTTGTTAATTCTCTTAGTCATTTTAATCTCCTTATGCGCCAATAGTTATGCGTTTAGTAGTTTATCGAGATTATACACTTTATTGGTGCACTTGTACAGCATTATTTTTAATACAATTATATTTTGCACTATCTTATTTTGTATTCACTTATATTTGTTCCACCTTTTATTATTATCGCCAATATTTCAAACTATCTGCTCCAAGTAGTGCATATTAATAGAATTCCTGCTATGATCTCTTGCTAGCACACCTCAATGAATATTAATTTATACTCGAAACCGTAGAACACTAAAAAACCTCCTCACTGGTCGTCCAGCAAGGAGGGTGCATATCACTATTAACTAATAGTGGGTCTATATCCATTTATCTATCTATGTTATGCATTTATATATTCGATTGATAGAAGTGAATCATCCGCTTCTTCATATCGTCTGATACCGGCAGCCTGTCTACTAGATAGTAATAGCCCACAAGCTTTCCATCAATAACCTTCTTGAGTCTCTCTAAGTATTCATCCCCAACCTTATCCTTAGGCACATACTTCACATTAGAGCTCCAGAACGACTGTATGAACAGCGCTGAAATCAGCAGATTAACCTCCTGATTCATATCAGGTGTGATGCTCTCAAATATGTGTGCAAACACCTTATCGAGCACCAGATGCTTCTCGTCACGCACAGTCATTATCGAAGACTCATTTGTCTGATTATAGTAGTATAGGGCATCGTCTATGTAGTATACAGAACCAGCTAAAGCTACCAATATCGGCCATAACGAGAGATCTTCGTAGTATGAGTGTTCTAGGTAGCGAACTTTGCCAAAAAGCTCTCTATCGTACATCGAAATTGTTCGGCATGGCAGTAGCCACATGGCGCTTCTTATGGAAACTTCCCCAGAGTGACGGCCTTTGTATGCTGGTGCATTTGTCTTGCCATCATACATTATGCAGTTAGCCTTGCATAGGCTGTACCCCTTCTCTATACCTGCGTATAGCTTTGAAATGTACTCTGGATCAACCCAGTCATCGACATCAACGAAGGATATATATTCACCCGATGTATTGTCGATTCCCAGATTTGCTGCGTGACCTAGGTCAGCAATCTCCGTAACAAGCAGCTTGATGCGGTCATCTCTCTCCATCCACGCTCTAATCATTTTCTCGGAGGCATCCGTGCTACCGTTGACGACGCACAGTATCTCAAGGTTTTGGTAATACTGATTAGTGATGGACTCTAGGCATTTATCTATATACTGCTCTCCGTTATATATCGGAATTATCACTGAAATTAGCGGCTTGATATCAGCACCTCCTTACAATCAATCGGTTATTCCCGGATCATCACCGTACGATAATCTGGGTCCATGTATTCATACCCGAAGGTTCTGAATACAGATTCGTATTTCTTGTTAGTCATTGCTAGGATTCTACTATCGTTAGGTGCTACGGCGATGAGATAATCATCAATCTCCTTGTAGAGCTGCATATCAGCACCACTATCTTCATACGCTGGATCTACCATGACATCGGTAATCAGGAAATACATTGCGCCATCTCCCGACACTCTACCAAACGCTACAAGCTCGCCATTTACATAAAGACCCACCATGAATAGGCCGTCCCGCAGCGCTTTGATGACTGTCTTCGGACTACGTTTACGCTCACCGCACTTATTCATTAATTTAATCAGCTCTGTGGGGAGCGTTCTATTTATACGAATCTCTGCCTTAATCATAGTAAAATCCCAATTATAGTAGTGAAGTATCATCAGAGGGCTATTAATCGACCCTCAAAATCTCATTATAAATCATTGATTAGATTGCTCATCTAATCCAGTTACTATTTAACCTTAAAAGCGTCTTCAACTACTTCTTCAGCTAATTCTTCAACCTCTTCATCTACTGCTGCTGCTCCAAGCTTCGCTGATTCTACTGCTGACTCAGCCTTCGCAGCTTCCTTAGCTACCTTTTCAGCCTCCTTCACTGCTTTAGCCTCTGCAGCCTTAGCTGCCTTATCAGCCTTTGCTTCTGCAGCCTTCGCTGCCTTCTCTGCTTTTTCTACTGCTAGCACCTCGAGTTCTTCCTGACTAAGGTAGTTATCAGGATTTAGCTTTCTAACCTCATGCAGAACTGCTGCTGCTGCAAATAGAAGAACAGCAAATACGATGTATGACAAGCTCTGATTTAGGATATAAGAAAGGGCATCTCCGAAGTGCTCTCCAATTGATGATCCATATGTCTTGAAGTAGTTTCTGAGGTATGTGATTGAATTGAAAATTGCATATAGCGCATATACAGAAACGATTCCTGTGCATACGTAAAGTCCAATAATAACCTTTGATGTCTTAAGCTTCTTGTTGTTCATGATTCCAACCTTTCCTTAAATGAAATTTATAAAATATTTATTAATTCTCTTGAAATATAACATACCCGTCCATATCATATCATGAATTCCGCGTGGTTGTTATGTGAATGCTAATCACAAACGATATCACTGCTCTATATCCCAATTAACCGCAGATATTCCGTGTCTCTCGAGGAAATCATTAGCACGAGAGAAGTATTTGCCTCCGAAAAACCCTCTGTACGCTGATAGCGGGCTCGGATGCACGCCGGCGATTACTAGGTGCTTTTTATTCGTGATAAGCTGCAGCTTAGACTTAGCGTTAGACCCCCACAAAATAAATACCAATGGTTTCTCTCGTTCATTTAATTTTCTTATAACCGCATCAGTCAGTTGTTCCCAGCCCTTTCCGCGGTGCGAATTAGCCTCGTGCTCTCTAACTGTGAGCGCTGTGTTGAGAAGCAAAACCCCAGACTGAGCCCAGGGAATTAGGCAGCCGTTATCAATCTCTGGCGGAGCAATCCCAAGGTCAGAATTTATCTCTTTAAAAATATTTACCAGAGACGGCGGTTGCTTAACGCCTTTCTTAACCGAGAAAGCCATACCGTGAGCTTGTCCTTTCTCATGATATGGATCCTGTCCGAGGAGCAGAACCTTTACATCGTCATACGGGGTGTATCTGAAAGCTGTAAATATCTCATCGCGCGGTGGAAATATTGTATGGTTCTCGTATTCTTCGTCGAGAAATCTCTCGAGCTCGCTATAGTACGGTTTCTCCATCTCTTCAGCGAGTATGGTATCCCACTCATTCCCGATTTTAAGTCCTTTTGCACCCATAATTTCTCCTATAGCAACAATTACTTTCTGCGATGCTTTGCTGGATGAAGCGCTTCCTGCCTTGCATCGTATACTTTATACACTAGCCACGCCATGAGCGAACCTATTATCGCTCCTGCAATTACATCTCCAGGATAGTGAACGCCTACATAGAGTCTCGAAAGCGCAATCAAGAGTGCTAGTAAAAGAGCCGGTATTCCGTACTTCTTAGGTCCGTTCAGATATATGCACATCGCAGCTGCAAACGAACTGGCCGAGTGACCTGACGGGAAAGATGCATCGTGTTGCTTGCCAATAAGCCTCTGAACACCGTCAAATACTTCATATGGTCTAGTCCTGCCTATTAAATCTTTAAGAAGCAGATTATTTACTAGGTACGTGAGTATAAGAGATGCAAACATCAGCAGCCCATATTTCCTAGTACGCTTAAAAAGCAGAAGTAGCACTGCAATCGCAATCCACATAATGCCAGCATCTCCGAGGTGAGTGAAGACCTTAACAACTGGTGTCAATGAGTCATGAACTGCAAGGTGTTGAAACTTTATGAGCAGCGAACCGTCGAAATTTCGAATAGTCTCTAACATTTAAAACTCCCATCTACTGTACTCTTAATTAGCTACATTTTCATCGCCATCTGTGTTATCAATATATATCTTATGTAATCTCATGCCGAAATCGCACAGAATCTCATAGTTGATAGTTCCAATTTTACCAGCAATCTCTTCAGCTGAGATTTCATCATCACCTGAGCGTCCCATGATCACGACCTCATCTCCTGCCGCTGCCCCTGGTACATCCGTCACATCTATCATGCACTGATCCATGCAAATGCTTCCTACGACCGGAACTCTATGACCATGCACAAGAACCTCTGCCTTGCCAGTGAGTGTCCTCGAATAACCATCCGCATAGCCGATAGAGATTGTGGCAATCTTGCTCTCTCTATCCGCTATAAACCTCCTGCCGTAACTGATTGAAGTTCCAGCTGGCACTGTTTTAATATGGATAATATATGCTTTTACAGACATAACTGGCTTTAGATCAAGTCTCGTCTTATCCACCTCTTCAGACGGATAGCATCCATAGAGGATTATCCCGGGTCTTACTGCGTCGAAATGAGTCTTTGGATAGTCCATAATCGCAGCGCTATTAGCTATACACAGCATCGGAACATTGATGCCGCAGCCTGCGAGTTCCTCATAGAAGTCGTTAAATAGCGAAAGTTGCTTGTTCGTGTACGTCGAATCAGCTTCATCAGAAGTCGCAAAGTGTGAAACCATACCGTTGATACGGAGACCCTCAAGCTCATCAATCTCCTCGATTTCAGTTCTCGCAAATTCCTTTTCCAGCGGAGTCTCTATCCTGTATCCGATTCTACCCATACCAGAGTCAATTGCGATGAAGCAGTCTATCACTGCACCTCTCTTAACCGCAATTTCGGACTTTTTCTTGGCTCTGTCTAGACTCCCTACGACAATCGTAAGGTTCTGCTCTATTATTATATCGGTGCAATCCTCTGGAACTAAACCGAGAATAAGTATGCTCTCGTTAAAACCAGCCTCGCGTAGCTCGAGTGCTTCCTCAATCGTGGCAACCGCAAAGCGTTTAACCCCATTATCACGAAGCACTTTCGCACAGCGCACACTTCCGTGCCCATACGCATCTGCCTTTACAACGCCTATTATCTCATTATTACCGATTACTCTTTTAATTTCTTTGATATTGTGGTCTAGCGCCGCTAGGTCGATTTCCACCCACGTCTGGCGCATTGATTCCTTATACATTTTTTACCCCTTTAAGTATTTAGTTCCTGACAGCTAGGCCGTCAGGAACTGTCTCTGTCAGTAGGTTATATTTTATAAATTGCATGATTTCATGCAAGCTGCAGGTTATCCCTTGCAAATTGTAAGTCATACCCTCGCAAATTACCTAATTATCAGTTCTTCGCGCGCTGGCCCGTTTGAAACCATGGATACACGAACTCCGATTTCCTTTTCAATCCTCTCGATGTAAGCCTTGCACTCACTTGGCAGATCATCGTAGTTCTTGATACCTCTTATATCAGTCTTCCAGCCTGGAAGCGTTTCATATACTGGCTTAGCCTTCTCGAGGAGCGGTGTGTTAGGAAAGTCCTTTGTCACCTCGCCATCGATCTCATAGCCTACACAGATTTTGAGCTCATCTAGGTATCCGAGAACATCTACAACTGTAACTGCAACCTCTGTGGCTCCCTGCATCATGCAGCCATATCTGGTAGCAACAGCATCAAACCAGCCGACTCTCCTAGGTCTGCCTGTAGTTACTCCAAATTCACCGCCATCTCCGCCGCGCCTACGAAGCTCATCTGCCTCATCTCCGAATAGTTCGCTTACGAAAGCTCCTGCTCCAACCGCAGAAGAGTAAGCCTTTACAACCGTAACTATCCTCTCAATTGCATATGGTGGAAGTCCAGCTCCAGTAGAACCGAAGCCTGCAAGTGTCGACGATGATGTTACCATCGGATAAATGCCGTGGTCAGTATCCTTAAGTGCTCCAAGCTGACCTTCTAATAAGATTTTTTTGCCCTCACGAAGCGCATCATTTAGCACCTGCGAAGTATGAGCAACGTATGGTCTCAGTATTTCAGCATATTCCATTAATTCCTCATAGATATCTTCTGGCTTAATCTGTGGTTTGTGATACAAGTTCTCGAACAGAACATTCTTGATAGTGCATACGTTCTCAATCCTCGCCATCAGGACTTCCTTGTCCGCATAGAGATCCGCAACCTGAAAACCGATTTTGGCATACTTATCGGAGAAGCACGGTGCGATTCCCGCCTTGGTCGAACCAAACGAGTGCCCCGCAAGTCTCTCCTCTTCATAAGCGTCAAACGCCATATGATATGACATTACTAGTTGTGCTCTATCTGAAATGATAATTTTGCCATGCGGAACGCCCGCTTCCTCAATGGACGCAAGTTCTTCGATGAACTTCTTGGCGTTGACAGCCACTCCATTTCCGAGAACACTTACAGCTTCTTTGTTAAAAATGCCTGATGGCATGAGGTGAAGCCCGAATTTACCAAACTCATTCTTGATAGTGTGACCAGCGTTACTTCCGCCCTGAAATCTCACGATATAATCGGATTCCTGTGCGAGTACGTCTGTGATCTTACCCTTACCTTCATCGCCCCAATTAGCACCTACAACTGCTGTGATCATAAAAACCTCCTTGTGCATTGCGCCACCGCGCCTCTGCCACGACTTTATGACCCCGTCGATTCGCATCGCAAACCGACCTTCTGTAAAGCCTTGCTATAAATCCCTTCCCCAGCACTAATAGTACTTGAGGATTATTAAATATGAATTAAATATACCTTAAATATATTCAATCTTACTTGTATTACGCCAGATTCCCATCTTCTCGGCTTCCTGAATCAGGTCTTCCCTAAAATCAGGATGTGCCACGCTGATGAGACTCTCGGCTCTCTGCCATGTCGACTTACCCTTTAGATTAACTGCACCGTACTCTGTCACTACATAATGAGTTGCCGTCCTAGGCGTAGTGATAATTGACCCTCTCGGCAGCGTAGGGTGAATGAGAGATACAACCTCACCGTTAGGCTTCGTCCTCGTCGAATGCGTGCACATGAAGCTCTTACCATTCTTGGATAAGAAAGCCCCTAGCACAAAATCTAGCTGTCCGCCAGTTCCCGTAAGCTGCCTAAAGCCTGAGCTCTCTGAACAAACCTGCCCATACAAATCGACCCCAACGCAGCTATTAATCGAGATGAAGTTATCTATCTGTGAAATGGTGTGCACGCTATTGACGTAATCAACAGGTGCCGCGCAGCAGATAGGGTTGTCATCGATAAAATCGTATAGTGCCTTACTGCCGACTGCTGCCGTATATACGGTCAGTCCCTTATCAACCTTCTTCTTGTTGGTCAGCTTACCAGCGTAATAGAGATTCATAAATGAATCTACGATTACCTCGCTGTGACCACCGAGATCGCGTATGTCGGACTCTGCAAGCAGACCACCTATAGCATTTGGCACGGCTCCAATACCGAGCTGCAGCGTACTTTCATTTCTAATTCGGTCTACTATCGACTCAGCAATCCTTCTATCTTCAGGGCTAGCCGGTGCCGCCTTGAACTCCGCGAGTTCTGGACTCTCTCCCTCGATTATATAGTTTACATCGGATATATTGATGTGCGACTCATATCCGAGCGCAATCGGCATCTTCTCATTAACCTCAACGATGACAATCTTAGAATTTCTGATAATTCCGAGAAGGTCAGCATTAGTAGGTCCAAAATTAAAGTTACCATACCTATCCATCGGTGCAACCTGAATGCAGCAGATATCGAATCCGTTGCCCTCTTGCCCCCAATATAATGGTTCTTCATTGAATAGAATCGGTACATACCAGCAGTTGCCTGCATCTGCCATCATCCTGTCCATAGCGGTATAATGAGATGAATAAAATCTAACTGTGTTTACGTCCCTCGTCGCCTTGAAAGTCTCTAGTAGATCATTTCTCACAGCAACTTCAGTCTGAATCTCTAATCCGCGAAGGAGTGTATCGGTCTTGAGGCGCTTGCCAAGGGCTCTGTCCATGTAAATGGAGCTCCCTGTTCCCACGCCGAAGTGCAGCCTATAGTTGCTTTTAACAAGGCTGGCAGCGAAATCTGCATCGATTAACTTAGTCTTGTATTCACTCTGCACTTGACTGATATCGTACATAGTTGTCCCTCCGTTTTCCTAAATTGTCACTATTTACCGCAAACTTTTTTGTGGCAAAAGGACAAAGTTATTTTAGCCCATTTATGGCTTTTTTTCAAGCATTTAAGCCTCTTCAAGTCTCTTCAAATCTTAATATTTGCTTATCTTTCAGTGTTGAATTCTAGTAATTTTTGTCAATCAGTGGCAGATGACGCACCATGAATCATAGCGGATTCTCGAGTATTGCCGCACTAGAAAAGGACATGGTGTGTGGTCCCATGTCCTTCGCTTTTGATTGATTTGACTTTGTAAAATCCTTTATAGACCTAGCCACTCGCTACCATAACGACGGGTGAATACCGTATCTATATACCAGAACTAGTCGCGCTTAGACAGAAGATCTCTTATCTCTGTCAGGAGTTCAACCTCTGGCGTTGGCGCTGGCTCTTCCTCAACTGGCTCCTCTGCCTGCTTTCTCTTAGCCTTGCTTAGCGCTTTGATGATGATGAACACGGTTAGCGCGATGAGTAGGAAGTTGATGATTGCCTGGATGAATACACCATAGTTAATAGCGGCGCTTCCAACTGTAACCTTTAGTCCTGAGAAATCAATTCCTCCGATAATTACACCTACGATTGGCATGATAATATTATTAACAAGCGAGGTAACGATTGCTGTGAATGCAGAACCGATGATGATACCTACCGCCATGTCTAGCACGTTTCCACGAGCGATGAATGCCTTAAACTCTGCGATAAATCCCTTTGTCTCTTTCATTTTACCCTTTTGCGCCTTTCAATATTGAACTTATATAACACTTATTGAGACTATGTTGTGCACAAATAATTTGAAACAACATTTCACTACATAATGAATTACACTAAAAATGGCTTCAGGTCAAGCATTTTTGGCAAATTAATTGAAAAAAATTTAATTGCACGTCAATCGCTCCTATTCTCATCGGTTCCCCCTTTATACTCTTATAGCTTGTACTAAATGCTATTCAGTGATATTATAATTAAGCTTGCATTTGACGCTGATGATTGTAGTTAATCAGAGATTTATCCGGGATTACGTTCACAGGAGGCGTCATCCGCAAGCGCCCAACCCATGTCTCGATAGCTCAGGGGACAGAGCACCGCTCTCCTAAAGCGGGTGTCGGAGGTTCGAATCCTCTTCGGGACACCACCTCAAAACACTGCAATTCTACTGGGTTGCGGTGTTTTTCTTTTTTGCTGACGCAGTGTCTATTGTCAATATTTACCGATATTTATCGTTATTGGTGTGTTACAAAGCGTGTTACAAATTGTGTAAAATCGATTTTATAGTTTATAACTGTTTATGCAATTTCATGCATATAAATAGTATGATAAATAAAAAAAGAGAGGGATATACCCTCTCAATCTTATAACATCATCCAGCCTATAACGTCTAGCATGGCAACGTAATGCCCTTCGCTAAAGAATACACCTATATCTTGGAATATCGACATTGCCTTACCCTCTTCTGCAGTAGCCCAGGTGTACCCAGCCACCTGCGCCCTTTGAATAACCCCAATCGCCGCTAACCTTGAGGATGCGGAGTGGAGTGCCATTCTTTAAAAAATTAACTCGCCTATACCCTGTACCTGGTCCCGACCTTACGTTTAGTCCGCCAGCTGCATTCACGTGATACATTCCTAACGGACGTCCCGAGCTACTTACTGCAGGTGCACTTGCTGTTCCTGATTGCGGTCTTAAGAAGTCCATACACAGCCAACCGCCAGCACCTGAGCTATACCCGAAGTTGTTTTCAATCTTGAGCACTCGAATAGGTGTGCCTGCTGGATATGTACGTATTACAGGAAAGCCTGTGCCCGCACCACTTCTACAATTGAGAGGTGCGGTTACTGTGTACAGTCCTAGCCCCTTATTACTTACTTGTGGCGCTGGGGCTGGAGCTGGTGCGGGAGTTGAAGGAGCTGATGCACCATCATATGTTGGTCGGAATATCTTACGGATGTTCTTGGCTGACCTCGTCCTGATAGCGACCCTGCTGCCGCTGGTATTACCCTCTATTGTGGTAAATGTTCCATTGCCATTATTGGCAATAAGAAAGCCTATATGGTCTCGTGAGCCACGGCCACTGTTGTTACCTTCACCACTCCAACAGAATATGATTACATCTCCTGGCTGTGCCTCGCTCATCTTGACCCACTTATAATGTGAGTCCATCCAGCTTTCTGCTGCTGGAACATACGCAGTTTTCTGAAAATTCACCCCACAGTGTTGCAACACATATGATACAAAGACATTGCACCATGCCCAGGCACGATACTTTTGTGAGCCATAGTACCAGTCACTAAATCTTGCAGAGCTTTCGCCTAAAAACTGCCTAGCATAATTAATTACCTGATTACCTGTTGCCATAGCTTATCCCTCCGCATTCTCTAGCGGTGCATCGACTGGATCTAATTCCTCATGCAGTTCTGCGCTACTCATTTTGTTGAATTCACCGCCTACTTTTGGATTACTTATAAACTGCTTAAACGCTTGGTGTAAGCCAGTAGAGGCTAGCCCTGTTAATCCGCCTCGCACAATAGATTCAAAGTTAATGCCCAAGCAGATAACTCCACATATAGCGCCTATGACGAATAGCACTGTTGGGATTATCTTGTTATCTGCTGGCATGTAATTCTTCATCAGGTAGCCAATACACAGGCAGAACACGAGCACCATTGGGATAAACAGTTTTGAAATAAAATCTAGATTCATTTTGTCCTCCTTTCAGACAATTAAAATGCCGAGCTTTCGCCCGGCTAACCAACTTATTTATTTTTTTCTAAATCATCAATGCGATGATTAATAACTCTGAGCTTTTCCTCGATTACAGGAATTCTCGAAGCAAAGTCGTTATGCTTCCTAACCTCTTCCGTCAGCTTGTCTATCTTGTAATCAGTTAAGCAGCTCGATTTGCGAATACCATACAGCGAGCCCCCGCCCGCTCCAAGTGCCGATACGCAAGCTACTACAATGCTTGTCCAGTCTAACAATTTGATTCCTCCTAGTTCTGATGAATGTATGCGTTGCGCTGTTCACCCCAGTTTTGTTGTATAAAAGTATATTCATGTCCTTTTATTACAGCGAAACAAGTAGAGCCATATTGCTGGTAATTTGCAATAGTGCACATTCCAACATATTCATTTTCTGTCATATCTTTGCAGAACAAATAAGCACCTGCAGCAGTGGCTCTTCCGTTGCAGGTGACAATTCCATCATGTGGAGCTGTCCATATTCCCGTTAAAGAAATGCTTTCTTTAATGTTGTGTTTTTCCTCAAGCCTCTTCAGACGATTCTTTACTTCTAACATAAACTTGTTGAGAGATATCATTATGCGACACCTCCCATCTTTATTAATTTTGCAAATCGCTTGAAAGCCTTGAATTTAAAGAGCTTTACCCCCCCCATATAGGAGATAACAACCTTAACTTTACAATTGTTCCATTCGGCACCTGATACAAGCTCAAGATTCCCAGATCTAACAATTGTAGCTAGCCCCCACTCGATATATCCTCCGCTACCATAGTTAAGCATTGGATACGATAGAGGCAGCGTATAATTCGCGTACCGAACTGCTCCGCTAATCGAAACTATTTTGTCCACTTCGATACCGATGCTGCCTAGAGGATTTATTCCCTTCTTGACATTGAGATTCTTAGTTATAACCTTTGTCCTGATGCCAGTGTCCGCCGCATCAATACTCTTAAATTTATCCATGATGGCTGTGAGCGTGTTATTAAGACTTATCATATCTACCTCCTATACTCTTATGCTTGTTCCGAAATATGCAACTAATTCTGACTCTACTGCGGGATTGTTGATATATATGTCTTTCATGTTGATGTTTGAATTTACTATGTCAACTCTTAGCTTTTCAATTTTGTTCTGCAAATTTCCAGCCGCAGTATTGTTAACTGCTGACTCCAGCAACGAAACATACTGTGTCGTTATCGACTCTAGATTCATCGGTGTTGGGAACGCTGGAATAACCATTCCACATAAATCTCTATCCTGCCTTGTATCAACAATGTTAGCATTGGTTATCTCTGTCGCTCCTGGCATAACGTATATGTCAGCAAGTGCAATCTCGTAGTAGTTTGATTCTCTCACAAGTTCAGGAGCCGTTGGAGTCGTAGATGATACACCCTCCTTCTTATAAATCTCAATGCTTCTTACACTATCAGAATCATCCATCCTTGCAACAATTCTATCTATCCTCTTTAGTGAGGTATGTGCAGCACTGATAGAGATAATCCTTTTGTTTTGCTCATATCCTCTTGTTCCTTCGATATGACAGCCTCCAGGCATTACACTTACTGTCATTCCTCCGTTTGCTACAACCTGCAAGTTGCTACCATCTGCACTTGTCATAAATACACCATTACTCCAGCACATTTTATTAAATGTGCGCTCCATCCTATGGTCGATTGCTCTATCCCCATATGGATCAGATGGCGTGGTTTTTGAGATAAATGGATAACTTATCATATGCCCTCCTTCCTATATGTTGACTGGAATATACTTAGCTTTTCTAGGAGTACCAAATGTAATCTTTAATTCCAGTCTGTTTTTGCTATACGTTTCGTTAACTTCTACAATTCGAGCTTTAAATGTCTGCTCAATTTCATCAAAAGAGATACTGCATAAATCACCGATATCATAATCATCTAGATAATAAATATTATTCTGAATGATATCAGCCACTATAGTTTCTTGCTTATAATGATTAAGCATGTCAACTTTAGCCTGCTGTCGCATTTGTTCTCTTATCTGCGCTTCGTTCGCAGGCTTAAGTTCGATTCCAGATACATTACCCTCAATTACCTTCTTAGGGTAGTAATCTACATCTATTGGTCTGTTATTCTCATCAATATAGAATTCGGTAATTCTTCCTCTGCTATTTCCACCTTCATCTGTAATTATTGATTCATTTGAGAATCCGGTTGTCTCCATAGTTTGAAGTATTTGATAATACGGAAAAGCATCGCTATCGTCATATTGATATTCAACTCTTGATACATTTTCATAGCCTTTACCAAAGATAATTTTATCGCTTAAATCTCGTCCTACTTTAGGTCCGATGAGATAAGTGAAGTGCGGTTCATCTGGATTCTTTAGCCACTTGTCTAGTTCAGATGCGAGTGGCCACTTCCTGATTTCAATTATCGGAGACATGTTGTGTAGCAATAAGTAATTGCGTAGAGCTTCCCCTATGTTGTCACCCTGCTTTATAGAAAGGTCGACTTCATCTGGCCAAGGACTTCCGTCTGCCGGGTGAATACCTCCAAGAAATGATGGTCTAGGTTGATGTGTTAACCCAATTACATTGTTGGCTAGAACGTGTGCATCTATTTCGAGGCTCACCCAGAATTCCCACTCTGTATGATCTGCTGCTTTTGCAAATGCGTTGCTGTCTTCTCTAGCTTGTACAAGGTCTAGTAGTTTTTCTAAAAAATACCCTTTTATGGTAACAAAGGTTCCCTCTATTTTTTCTTCAATAACAGTCTTTTTTACAATGCCAGTTTCTGGACGACCATCTATATTTACATATTTAATTTTGTCATTCCATTCACTTGCAATGGTATATATCGTAAAATCTCCAGCTTCATTCCACTTTCTATTCCATGTGATTTCGATAAACTCAATTGGCTCCAGTGGATTCATAGCTTTGTCATAAAAGTTGATCATATGCCATCATACCTTCCTGTATATGTGATTTTAGACTTAAATGCTGTACCACTCGGTGATGTTATAGATATCAAATTTGCACCTGGTACAAGCTTCAATTTTCTATAGTCCACAGGACTCTTTATCATCTCACCATTTAGTGTTGCGTATGCTTTGGAACCATCAATGCTTACGATATCTCCCTTTTTCAAAGTTACTTCCGCAACACATGTTACATCTCCAACTTTTACAACTAAGTCTTTTACATAACCATCTGCTATGATTTTAATAACAGGATTTGTTTTTGCAGTTCCCTCGTATTCTATCAATACACTATCTGATCTATCTTCGGTTGAGTACAACATTTTCTTACCTGATGTGTAAGCTCTTGTAACTGACCATCTTGCTGTTACACTAGATAAGTTCGATTGCTCTTCTCCAACGGCAAAAAGTTCGCCATAAGGCGATAGATAGGATACTTTTAGCGATGCATTTTTTCGGTACCTTTCTGTTGGGAATGTCAGTCCTTTAATTGCACATCCTTTTGCTATTTTGACATCTCCCATGTATGTTATTTCAACATCATAGGTAAATGCAGGGTTGTGAAAGAACAGTGCCGCTCTGCGCAGTTCTCGATAATCTCCATCATCATAATTTCTAGGAACTGTGGCAACTTCTATCGTTCTAGATCCTTTACGTCGCCCAGTTATTAAATCACCATCACCGATTCCTTTAGCCTCGGTAAATACTTCAATTTGAGGAAACTCTGCTCCCTCAAGCGATGTCATCATCCAATCATCATTTTCATAATTAAATGTTAAGCCATCACTACGGATGGCTCTAACACAATATCCTTTATTCCTCATTTATATATAATCCCCCGCAAATGCATACTTAGCTGTATTCTTTATAGCTTCTGCCGTCTCTCCAGGAGTCTTCACAGGCTGGTAAATGTTGATGTTCTGCACAACATTTCCTGTTTGATTTGCAGCATTATTCTGTGTTGCTCCGCTCCAGCTAATCTGCGCATTACGTACAAGATTTGGATTAAATGAAGCTGTCATACTCTTTGCAGTATCATCCATAACACTACTTAATATTCCTGAATTTTTGGTTACTCCAACAGCTATACCTGCAGGAATCCATCTTCCAACCTCTGCAGCAAATACTCTTGATGGAGAATTAATCCCCAGCACCTTTTTAGCTGCTGAAAGCGCCTTCGAGGCAAGATTCTTCATCGAGGAAAATAATTTACCAGCTGCGCCAGCAATACCTCTTATTATCCCAGATATGATGTGTGTGCCAACGCTTCCCCAGCTTACGGCTCTAAATGCGCTAAGCATTCTTGATGCAGCACTCTTTGCACTACTCCACATACGACTTGCAAGACTTACAAGTCCCGATATTACAGCAACAACAATACGACCGCCAATACTAGTAATTACTCCCCAAGCGGATCTAAAACCTTGAATCAAGTGTACAATTGCTGTTGCACCTGCATTAAACAGCACTGTAGGTAAGTTGATAAATGCGTTAACTATTGTTACACATAAACTTTGCGCTGCACTAAACAGCGAGCCAATTCCACTTCTTAATGCTCCTGCTATGCCACTTATCATAGTTGAGCCTAGACTCATCCAATTGAATGCTGTAAACGCATTCCACATTGCCCTCAATATTTGAGGTATATTTGCTATCAATGTAGGGATTGCATTAATTAACCCCTTGACTAACGTAATGATAATTTTCCCACCAGTTATCATTATCTTCGGAGCATTATCATTTATAAGGCCCGCAATATTGGTTATTATCTGTGGGATTTTTTGTATCATCACAGGCATAGAATTTGCCCATCCCTGTGCTAGTTTCAAGAGCATTTCCATACCAGCGCTAACAAACTTTCCAGCATTTTTTCTTAAGCTTGCTGTGAATTGGGTAACCATAGTTAATCCCTTTGATATAAGTCCTGGCATGCTTGCCCCAAGGCTATTACCTATCTTACTGAACATCTGCGGAAATGTAGTACCAATTACATTTACAAGTCCCTTCGCGATATTCCCTAATGCTGGCAATAGATTACTGAGGAATGTGCCTGTTGATGTAACAAGGTTCTCCATTGACTTGCTTACATCTCTACCTAGCGTCAAGTTGCCTAAAAAATCTTTAGCAGCCGACTTCATCATGTTGAAGGAACCAGATATTGTACTTGCAGCTTCTTTAGCTGTTGTTCCAGTTATCCCCATCTGCGTTTGAATAGCATGAATAGCTTGAGTTACATCTGAGAAACTGCTGATATCGTACTTCTTACCGGTGAGCTTTTCAGCATCATTTAAAAGCCTCTGCATCTCACCTTTAGTGCCCCCATAACCTAATTTAAGGTTATCAAGCATCTGGTACTGTCCACGTGCCAATGACTGATATGTCTGAGTAACCATGCTGAGATCAGTTCCCATTTTATTTGCATTGTCAGACATATCTGTAATTGCCTGGTTTGATAGTTTGGCAGCTTTCTTGGTATTTCCTCCCAAGGAGCTAATCATAGCTGCAGAAAACGATGTAACATTTTCCATGTATTCATTTCCTGACATCCCAGCAGTTCTATATGCTTCTGCCGCATACTTCTTCACTCGGCCAGCAGACCCTTTAAATAGTGTTTCTACACCGCCTAGCGACTGTTCTAGTTTCGCTCCCTCGAATATCGCAGTTTTTAATACTTTTCCAATTCCAGCGGCAATTATCGCTGCTTTTATCTTGCTTCCTAATCCTTTTCCAAGCGATGTGCCAGCACTATCCATATCGCCGCCCATCGACTTTTTAAGCATCCCTCCAATGCCTTTTGCGGACGGGATAACCTGCACATATGCTTTTCCTAATTCTGTTGCCATTTACTTATCCCTCCTGAATCTTTCCCTTGCTGCCTCAAACTCCTCTGCAGAGTCAAATATAAGCGTTTCGTGAGTATTTATCTTTTCACTAGCAAATTCACTCACCATGTTGGCTGATATTCTTGCAGGGCGATTTCTTCCCTTTTCTCCGTCCTCTGTGCGAGACCACAACAGCAGATTTACAATGTCAAATATCGACGCTAATAAAAAAGTATCGGGAGATACCACTAGTCCCGATACTTTGGTTTTTATTCTGCTTGAGTCTTTTAATCCGGCTGCCAACTTAGCTACAAGTCTTGCCGGGAGAGCACGATAATCATATATATGATAAGTCTCTACAAAGTCACATATTAATGCATCCTCATCAACATTAATGAAGCTAGCAAGGCAGATTAGTTTTTTAGCTCTTGTGATAACGTGAATATTTCACCTAGTTCTTTTTCGATTAGTCCGCTAGGAACCATGCCCTCATCCGTCCTAACATGATCATACAGTCTCTTTTTATCCTCCTTACCCAACAGCAATCTGATAACAGTAGATATCTGCAATGGATCATCTTCGAGTTCTGCAAGTGCATCAATTAGTTCCATGTTATCCAGGCGTTCTACTTCAATGTTGAAAACAAAACCACTTTCAGTTTCACCGCTAACATATTTCTTTTCTGCCATGACTTACCTCCTTACGCCTTCTCGATATATTCGTAATGTGTGTTTTCAGAGCCATCAGGCTTTGCCGTAATGGTTAGTTCATATCCGATTACTGCATCATCCTTGTACTCAACTTCACCTACTTCAGAAATCGTTCCAGCAGGTACTACAATGCGCTTGATATAGCCTCCCTTAAGTACCGTTTCAATAACATAGATTGCATCTTCTGTTTCAGATGAGTTTGATTTAATCACTACTTTATCATCTAATGTTCCTGTTACATTCTTGCTACCAAATGCAGTTTTCAGTACTTCTACATTAAGTGCCTCAATGAGTGTTACTTCAAACTTATCAGTCTTCTCCTTAAGCAGAGATGCTACGGTATTTCCACCCCAAGCTTTAACATCATCTGTATCTAGCTTGTTCTCGTTTTTAACACCATCATCACTAATATATCCAAGTGACTTAAACGCTGCATTAAGTGCTGTTTTTGCATCACTTGGAATCGGTGTTCCTACTGGCGCTCTCCAGATAGCTCCACCAACTTTTGGCTTTCCCGCAGTAACATATGCTGCATTTACATTTGTTGCCATTTGTATTCCTCCTAATTGTAATAAGTAATATCGTATACTGACTGAAATCTATATCTCTTAGTCGTTAAATCGGTGAAATTATAATCTGAATTGAGTTCAACTTTAGTTGCAACACTATCAGGTCCTGCCATCTTATACATGGCTTCCTTCACCTTTTCATTCAGCTCTGCAGCTTCATGTCGTGTCTTGCCATATGCTTGTACAGCAAATGTTGCAGAGTTCAGCCCTATAGATTCAGTCCCTCCTGTTTTTTCAACTAAAACAAACTTATCTCCTGCGCCTTTAGGTTCTTCAAGGTGAACCTCAATGCCAGACAAATTCCTTTTTATCCATTCAAAAACTGTTAACTCAATCATCATTAACCTCTCATAGCTTTAAGAAGTGTATTGTTTTTCGAGTTATCTTTCCGTGCTTTAATGGTTTTTGCATGTACAGATGCATTTACACGATTTTTTCCAACATGCGTAGTCATTTCATAACCATCACCACACCTATTTTGGATTCTTTTTGCGTGTTTACTACACTCTGCCATAAGCTCATCAGACCTCAATAACTCTCTTACACCACTTCTGTTTAGCTGAAACTTAGTCATAACATTCCACCTGCACTTGTTTATTCCACGATAGTGGAAGCATTTCTTCTATCCCTTCGATAGGTTCACCAACAACCTTGAATTTCTTTCCAAAAAATTCAACAAGGCAATCCGTCCAGGTGTGTGTATCACCTTTTGGGATTGCTAGTTTATAGATAACCTTATCGCTCATAATTGATCTTTCTGTTGTGATATCATCAGATGTTACCGGTGCAACAAGCACATTCTCAACGTTGACAGCATGCTCTTCATATATGTCTGTATCAAATTTATCTTTACCTGTAACAACCTTTTCATATAGTGTTACGGTAATTCCTTTAATCTCCATATATGTCAATCACTCCTAATCTCTGTCTTTTTAGTCCTAGCCTAGACAGCTCTGCATCTTTAATAAACAGACCACCGCCAGGGACTAAATATGTGCCAGATGTTGTGTATCCCATCGCCGATTGAGAGAATTGTGTCATTGGTTCATTTTTTGTAGATGATAGTAGCATTCTTGTTATTACATCTACTGTCACCGACTTGGCAATGCTCCCTAGAATTGGTGACGCTTCAATCATCTTGTCCAAATCTTTTCCAGTTAAACTCGCTTCATGTCTAAGCGTGTCACAAACAATAGGCAGGAGCGCTTCTGCACGCTCCTGCTCGTTCGGTAACAATTTTCGCCACATCTTGTTGATATCTTCAAGAGTTGCGTAGTTGCTCATTTCTAAGCCTTCTTTCCGCCCTTTTTGTTAGGCTCATCAGCTTCATCATCTTCAGTTTCAGCCTCTTCAGAATCCTCAGTTTCAGCCTCTTCAGCAGCTTCTCTAGCTTCTGCTTCATCTGCATCTTCCCAGTATTCTCCGCTGATTGGTGCATCGACTTCAATAACTTCTCCACTTATTGTATTTCTGTATCTCATGTTACTAGTCCTTCTTAATAATCTTAGCAAACGCGGATGGATCTAGGATTCCCCAGCCGATATAAGTCTCAGCTCTGAGGTACACCTGGTTGTACGCCTTGAGGTCCTTTCCTGTCTGATCTGGATCACCGTAAGGGATAACTTCTAGTGGAATATCCTTAGCAAATCCCCACTTAAACCCATTTGCAAAATCTCCTACGTATCCAACAGCCTTGTTTGCAAATGAAACCGTGCTGTTTACATCACACGCAGTGCCACCAAGAGCACCAGGGCTAGCACCGAATCTAAACTCTGGATACTGTGGCACTCCATTTATCTTAATCTTTGCAAGCTCACTTCCAAATGTCTTTGATAGAGCAAATCCTGTTACATCGTACTCGCCGATTGCTGCCGCTGCCGTTTCAAGCACGGCCTCTTCAGTTCCAGCTATATAATCTACCTTTGTAACACCTGTTGCAGTATCAAAGCTCTTTGTCCCGATTAGCGTAGATACCTGCTTATCTCTAGGATTAACTCCATGCATTGCCATGATGTCAAGGCCACGTGCAATCTTCTTGGAATAACCGTCGTTAAACGCAGTTAGGATATCGAGCTGCTTCTCCTCTGATGCATACATGAATTCATCAGATACTCTAGCTCCGTACTCAACCTTAAGCGGTACAATCTTAACAGGTTCAGCTTTAATGCCACCTGCGCCCTTCTTGCCACCTTCTCCAACGAGATTTACTTCGCTATCCATCGAGAATGTGAAGATGTCACTTCCTGTAAATGCTACTGGAATCTGCCCCGATAGCTGAGCAAGTGTTGAGTGTCCCTTTACTTTGTTAAATAGATCTGCTACCACCTCTGGTGCAAACATTGTTCCCATCTGTAGTGTTTCTGCCATTGTTTCTTATTCCTTTCTTAAATTACCTAGCATTGATTTTAGTGCAGCCTTTTTCATATCACCGCCTGATGGTTCTGTATCCCTCAATGGCGGTGTTTTTGGCTTACCTAAAAAAGATTTAAAAGTTTCTGCATCCTTTCGCAAAGCATCTTCATCATCACCTGATAACTTACCTGCAAGCTCATATGGAATACCTGCCTCGTGCGCAACTCTAATCTTCATGTCGTTCTTTTCATAAACGCTGATTCGATTGTGCAACTCTGCAAGTTCCTTTTCGTGTCCGGACTGCTTTTCAGTAAATTCTTCAATCTGCTTTGTCTGAGTTGCGATAGTTTCCTCAAGAGTAGCGTTATTTGATTTAATTTCGTCATAATCACTATACTTCTGAGCAAACTTCTGTTCTGCTCGATTCAATCTCTCTCTGATTGCTGCATCGAACTCATCCTGTGTTGTGATCGGTGTAAAATCACTCATGTTCCACCTTACCTTTCTACCACTTACCAGGTGGTTCCCGTAAATATCTAAAAAGCAGCCTCTTCAGGCTGCATTAATAGCTAATTCTTTGTTTTTCATGTATTTTAGTTTCTGAGCATAGCCAATATGCCAATATTGTGCTATCCATTAAAGCGATTTCAATGTTATCTGCTAATGACTTATAACCAAATCCACCATTGGTGCCAATCGCTCTTTTTTCACTGTTGCTTACTGTTTGTGCTAATGATGGTTGGCCAGCATGACATATTTCTTTACTGAATATGCCTTGCTCAAATGCAGCATTCGCCACTATTATCTCTTTTACAGTTGGTAACAGCGGTGATTTGAGTTTCATTTCTCTCATGTTCTCTTCTAGCAATTGCTGTCCATTAGCACCGTCTACGACTATGTCATAGACATTTGGGTTCATCATGAATGGTATCATCCAGCTATTCCCTGCTCTTGTTGGCCTGCAATCTATACATTCAACAAATATTCGTCCATCATCTGTGCGAGATGCAACAGACATTGCAACATTTGTTCCATCTTTACTATATTTAACTCCCAAGAATAAACCACCAACAAGTTTAGGCATTGCCTGTACTTGAAGCTCTGCCCACTCATTAGAGCTTATTGCCGACTTTTGATTGTATCTTAGCCACAGCCCAAGTCTCTGTATATTGAAGTCGTCATCATCGTTCCCAACTTCATCAAGTATTTTTCGTTCTGTAAGGATTGTTCCCAGAGACGGATTTGTCTGATACCATGCTTCTTTATCTCTTACATCTGTTTTCTTGTCTACGGACCATTCCGCCCATCCAGTATTTACCGTTTTACCGCCTAAGGCATTTTGTCTTAGTTTTAAGAAAACTGTTCCAGAGCTTACTGGGGTTGGAGGTGTACCACAATATATTGTTTGCGGATTGTTACTATCCGATACAACATACTTTAATGCAGATTCCTGATCATCTGTATATTCTTGTGCCTCGTCTATTACAAGTAAATCGAATCCTTCTCCCAGTCCACCTTTTGCAGTTCTAGTTCTAAATTCAATTTTTCCACCATTTTCTAGTTCAATATGTTCCTTTCCAAAAGCTCTGTAAGATGATTTAATCTGCAGCTTTGCTTTTGTAACTAGTTTTAGTAATCTATCCCAAGCTGCATGTGTTGTAGAAGTTCTATGCGCTGTGTGCATGATGTGTTCGCCATTTTTTAACCCCCACAGTTCTCGTATGGCCACAACTTCATTTTTCCCATTTCGTCTTGGCACTGAATATCCAAATTTTGTATGAGTCCACAGCTTTTCTTCATTTTGTGCCAATATGTCATATATGAGCAGCTCCTGCCACTCTTGTGCAGTCCTACCAGTTTTGTTGTAAAGCTTTATTGCCTCAGCCCCTTTTGTTTTATAATAGGGCAATGTTACGAACTCGGTAGGGATCTGCCGTCCAATTCGTACCTCTGGCATAACTCCTCCTAAATTTATTGGGGTGACTGACTGGAATCGAACCAGCGATATTGGAGCCACAATCCAACGCCTTAACCACTTGGCTACAGTCACCATATTGACTTTTTGTCATATATCTGATAAGCTTTATTTAAGAGTTAATCCTTTAGGATTAATTCAAGATGAGATCCGCCCCCGTCTTGGGCTTTCTCATCTTTTTTTTATGTAATTTATTGCCATGAGCATTTCATCGTTTTCAAATACAAACACATCTATATTTTTTACATCGGATGGAGTACTTCTAACGAGCCTGTTCATGATAATGTTATATATCTCTGTTTTAGGTTGTTTTTTTCTGACCTCAATAATCAATCCACCAGGATTTGTTTCAATTTGATGTATCCCTTTTTGTACTTGCTTGTCAATCGAATTGGCGGATTGAACACTTTTGTGTTCCCACAACCTCCCATTCCATAGGTAATCAGGGAATATTCTCTTTCTTTTTTTAAGTAAAGTTATATCTCCACCAAATTTATCATGTAGAATTTTTGCGTACTTTATTTCAGCATCTCCATTCTGCCCTTTTTCCCACCCGGCTTCAGTTTTAATTTCACCTCTTCCTGGAGTAGCACTATCCCAATATTTTTTTAAAGTTTCTCGACTCATCTTGTTAAATACATCTTCTGACTCCAATTCTTTAGCCTTTTCTATTCTTGCATCTTTTTCGGATCTATATTCCTTCTTGCTCCATACATCAGTGTATCTGCCTTTTTCGTTTCTAAATAGCACTATGCATTTACAGTAATCGTGTCTTCTAAAAAAGTCTGCTGGTTGTTCTCCATATTCATACTCTCCCACAAGACTATGACACCAATCACAGCACCTGCCTATTTCCCTACGACTTACTATAGTTTTCAGTCCAGCCTGAGCAGAGCTTTCAGCATTTTCTTTGACAAACTCATCATAATAAGCTTGTGTTATATTCTTGATTGGCTCATTAAGATATTTATTTATTGCCTCTTCAGCAATTTCTTTTCGAGTTTTAATCATACTCTTCAATTCCTACGTTATATGCATTTACAAAATTATTTATAAGCGATTCTATTCTTTCTTCTGGAAATGCCAGTTCTATTGGCTTGATATGTATTCCATTCGCCTTGCGTTCAGTCATGACAACCTCTGCAGCTACTTTATTCACAATGCCATGAATATTTACCATAAGCGGCTTTATTGCCTTTTCGGCAATATTCCAATACATTTTGTCATTTGGCATCATCTCAGGCTTGATATTGTCTATCAGCACTCTAGAAGCAATCTCCCCCAATCTCTTGCAAAGGATTGTAATATCTCTTTGAGTCGCTTTGCTGTTTTCAACTTTGAGCCTTATCGCCTTTATAACAACATCTATCGCCAATCTCTCATTAAACGCAGTTTCTATCCTTTTCTGAAGCTCTAAGCCTATATCATTCATAGAATCCACCTTACTTGTTACTTGCTATTCCCGTTATATCTCTTAGCACTTCCGCATCCAGATAATCAGGTACTGCTTGATTAATCTTTATTGCTCCATCTCCAATGCTGCTCAGCATTGCTGCATCTGGTTCAAATACTGGTTCCCACTTAGGTGTTGTTTTATACACCGCTCTGCGTTTATATGCGAAATTATCTCTTACACATGCAGCTAGATATCCAGCGTTCAAAAAACCTGTTCCAAAGTTTCTTTGCGCCTTTTTCGCATATAGTCTCAACGTCTCGTGGGATGCCTTAATAGCTTCCTGCGAAGATGGATTGTCAGTAACAAACCCGAGATCATCCATAGTCAAACCTGTTTCACCAGCAAATAACGAAGCAAACATTTTGAGCTGGTCGTTATGCGGCTGCATTGACTGCTGTGTGAACTGTCCAAATTTTGGTTCACTTTCGTTTCTTCCTGATGAACTTGTTATCGCAAACATTGCGGACATTGCCGCACTCCATTTATCTAGTATTTCCGTATCAGGACTGAGTCCTGTCACCCACTTCTGTGGGAAGCTGAAAAACTCTGCTGATATTTCCGAGCGTTTAACAGTTCTTGATGCAGATGCAAGGATAGACATGCATGCCCGGCTTATCCTCGACCTTCCAAATGGCCTATCTGCATCAGAGCGATAGATTATCGGAACGAGCAATGGATACGGTGCTGGATTATCATATACTTCTGCGCCTGATTGCTTGTCATAAATGATTGTGCTTTCTGCCGTGAAATATGCTTCTATTTGAGGGATACCGCTATCATCCCTCTTCAGCACTGCATAGCCTTCTGTGAGCATATTTGTAACGGGATCTAGTATGCCAGTTGCATCATCTCCATTAATTACTTGCAGTCTTGGGAAGCCCTCTTCATCTGCCGATATATAAATAAATGAGCATGATGCTATCAAAGCCCCTAAAATTGCGCTGTCAAAAAGCACATCGCTGTTATTCGCCTGATAAATGCCATTTATATCAAAGGTATCATCAGCAAATTCTCTAAACACAAGCCTATCAGCAATACTATCTACTGCTTTCCCGCACCAGCCTAATGTTGACATCATATTCCTTAGCTTTGGCGGAGTTGAAATTCCAAAATCTGGTACATTATGCTTCATGGCATAGTACATGTATCTTGTCTTAACTCTGCCTCTCTTGATTGATAATTTATTTCTTAAATATCCTATGCCTCTATATGCCATTTGATTCTCCTAAAAATTTTTCATTACACCCCCTCGTCTGGGGTTAGCGTGTGTTTTTTTTCGTAGTGACGGCGTGAAGGTCGCGAGCAGGGGGAGGGAGGGTCCCATGCCCCCTGTGAAGTTAGACCAAAAAAAATTTTTATTGTTTAAAAAGTTCTCCAGTCCACGCTTTGAGGTAAAACTCTGTTACCTAATTCTGTCTGCTCTTGTGGTACAGCTTGATCACTTCTAACAAGCTTATCTGATTTCTGTCTATTACAAGTCAAATGAGCTAGTTGCAAGTTGTCTATGTCACTCGGATGTCCACCTTTCACAATTGGAATTATGTGATCTATACATGCTGACATTGGATCTGGATACTTAAGGGAGAAGTCCACCGGGTGCCCACAGATTGCACACACTGACTGGGTGGCATACACCCTCTTCTTGTTCTTCTCGAACAACCCCCTATGGGGGCCATTTTTATCAGGGCGGGGTATATTTTGCATGACCCCTACTCCTAGGCTACCCCGTGCAGGTTTCTCTACCATATTGGACTCACTAATCTCTTGCGCCGACTGGTATTGAGCTTCATTAACATGTGTGTCTTTTGCCAGCGCAGTAGCAAGTTTCGTTTGCTGTATTTCTTCAATGACCTTCTGAATCTCTAATTTTTTTAATAAATTGTATCCGGCTGTGCCTGCTGTTTTACGACTACATCCATATGCCTTTTGATATGCTTGTGTAGCATTAAAACAATTGCAGTAATATGCGCAAAATAATTTTTGCTTAGATGTAAGAAAATTATTTTGCATAAGATTTTCAGAATCTTCTTTGAGCATTTTCTTTAAGGTCTTTGTTGCAGCCTTTCGCTGTTCTTTTTTCTGCACAACTTTCTTTGATGCGCTAGCTTTCCATTCGCCACGTCTTTTCCACGACCTCAAAGTGTTCTCATTTATTTCTAGCTCTACAGCTATTTCTGATATTGAATAACCGTCGCTATATCTTCTCTTAGCTTCTTTCTTTTTCTCTTCGTTCGTCATCATAATTGCATAATAAATGCGGTAGCTTTCGCCACCGCTTGAACAATATTATCTAAGGAGTCATTCATGGTTTATCTCCACGTACACTATAGCATGGGTGCACCATGAATTTTACTGAACTGTTTTGTAATTTTGTTGGTTTGCTATATCTTGTAGTGCTCTCCCATGTAGGATGTATACCCATCTCTCAGTCATATACATTTCTTCCGCGATTGTTTCAAAGGTCTGCATTCTTATATATCTTCTGCGCAATACCTCTGCATGATCTGCATTCGACAGCTTGTAGATAGCCTCTTCAATCTTAACTCTTTGCTTCCAGAGTTCGTCTCTTAATTTCTTTTGCTTTTCTCTCAAAGTTGCTAGTTTAACAGCTGTATCCTCTGTTACCTTGCTAATACTATCACCGCCCGGCATTCCATCATAGCTTACTGCCTTAACTCCCAGCGTTTGTTCTATATCAAAAATCTGATTATCGAGCTGTGTTATTCGCTCGCCAATTCTCCGATACTCATTCATAAATTCTTTTGCTGTCATCATGTTTACCTCACCTCTTCAGCAATATGTTTTAACACACTATAAATTCCTACAGCACATCCCAGACTGCTGCATGGTCCTCTAGTTCCATATCCATTTGACGCATCTCATCCATCTTTCTATACGTTTCGTTTCGATTAACCTTCTTTCCTTTTCTCCATACGCTAAGCCTTGGCACTGCTTCATTGGATACCATTTGATACTCAAGATGATCTAGTTTTGTTACTGGATTTGTATACTTGCGTAATGTATCTCTATCAATCTCATATCCCTTTAGAGGTTTTATATCATCAAGATTCTGAAACAATTGACTTATTGATACCCATTCTCTCTTTACAACTGGGCGCTTTAAGTTGCGACTTGGTTTCCATCTACGCTTTGTAGCATTCTCTGGCTCTCGAAATGTCTTCTGTGTTTCCTTAATCAAGTATTCAGCAAGCACTCTGTAGTTGCGTGTTTTATCTAATGGAGTACAGCGAATTCTTCCCATCTTCCACTGTCTATTGATTACTTGAAAATCTATGTAGTTCATAACTACATGATGGTGAATTCGCTTGTTCTTAAATTCAGTTACTGCGATATAGTAAAACTCCTTATCAAGTTTCTTATATTCGCGTCTCATTCTCTTTATCCACTTTTCCAATTCGCTGTTAGCCTTTTCAGGTGATAGCTCTTCTGCGTAGGTAAGTGTTGTATGCAAATCACCAGGATAAAAGTTTAAATTAATTAGTCTAGTTAAATTCTTTAACGCTAGCATGTCATTATTCTTTTTTACAGCATCCGATGTAGCTTTTTCCTTTTTCTTTCTTTTTCCACCACGAGGGAAGCTTGCCTTTATGCATCTATCAATAACTGCTCCGGCTATGCATGTTTCTCTAATGACTCTTTCTAACATTGTTATTCTCCCGATGAACCTAGTGATAATACTCTGATGAACCTTCATGGCGGATTCTCACCGCCTTTTCTTTTCTTCTATATATATGTAGTTTTTATTTCCTATGGTTATGCAGATGGCCTTGCGACCATCTGCAGATTTATATGATCTGTAGCTTGTATAGTTAAGTTACCTACTATTTTGTGCTCTTTATCCTTATTAAGTTGTTGCTACAGTTTCATATCATTTTTTCCTATTGGACCTCTTCTCTTTTCTTGTAATAGCCAGTATCCGTGTTCTGTAATTTCACATATGTATTTGTTAAATTTAGTTTCTCCAATTTGCAAAATTTCATTCGCTATAGTTTCTATCTGACGTTCAACCAATATCATTATGAATGTTTCGCTTGCTGTGTCAGACTTTTGAAGTATTTCTAATTTGTCCATCTCTTTGTTATTCTCCTTTACTACCTAGAATGGTATATCCTCTTCAGTTGCTTCAAAGCCATCCGGCAGCTCTTCTTGATAGTTTGGTGCACTATCGCTATATGCTTCGTCTGGCTGTCTTGGAGTTCCTTGCTGACTACTACCCAGGAACTCTACATTGTTAGCAATTACATCTGTTGTATATATCGTCTGTCCTTCTTTGTTCTTATAGCTGCCTGTTTGTATTCTTCCATTCACAGCTACCTGCTTTCCTTTATGTAGATATCTATCGCAGTTCTCTGCTTGCTTACCAAATGTTGTTATTCGAATGAAGTCCGTCTGTTTCTCTCGTCCTTGTGTTCCATGTCTATCTACTGCAATGCTAAAGTGTGTTACTGCAGTTTGATTGCCTGGTGTATACACAAGTTCTGGATCTCTTGTTAATCTGCCAATCAGTATTACTTGATTCATTTTTTCTCCTTATATATAAAGGTGGTGATTCGCTATGGCATTGAACAATCTATATAACTTAAGGAGCTTTATATTTATAATCACCACCTCTATAAACTATTTATTGTTGTTTTCGTTTTCTATCCTTGCTAACTGTCTATGTAGCTTGTAATTCATGATTGGAAGTGTGTCTATCTCCATTCCGTTTTCAAACTGCATTATCATAACTTTTACATCTGCCATTTCTTCTCCAATAGCTCTTCTATCTTCTTTGGCCAATGCTGTTATTAACTCCGATAGTTCTTCAATGAATTTCTTTTTCTGTGTTTCTTTTCCATAGTGTTCCCACACCTTGCGGCTCATTTCTTTGTTAGCAGTTTCTAGAAATTCTTTTGTTGTCATATTCATGATTAATGCATCATCCTTTCTGCAGCTGCACATGCTTTCTCAAACGTGTCATAGTTTGTTTTGAGAACCGCTCCATCTTTATGTATCTTTATGGAATTTGTTTCCCATCTGCTACCGCTCTGTAGTCTGATAGCTTTCTTTACTGTTTCTATGGATATGCCGCCTTTACCGTTTTCAGGTTTGTAAATCGATTCCTTTACATCTCCTGCGTCTGATATTCTTTCTATTTTCTTTACCCACTTAATCTTCATAAATCTGTAGTGCTCCTTCTGTTATCTGATTCATTAATTTAGTTCCTGCCAAAAAGCCTATTGCCAGTGCATCTACTTCAGTTCCTTCTGGCAGTCGCTTTTTCTCAGCTATGAATTCACTTGCTAGAAATTCCATTATTACTTCATCTTCCATGTTTACCTCTTTATTTAGATAGTGTTTCGAGTTCAGTTGTAAGAATCTTCTTCAATGCTCCTTTGAACTTTTCAGCAGATTCCTTATCCATCTGGCTAAGCTGATTCATGCACTCATTGAATGTAGTCTGCAGATTGTTAACATTAATCCTAAATGCTGTTAAAACTTCTCCGCTTGCTACAGCTGCATTGAGCTTTTCAACCTCAGCTCTAGCCTTTGATAGTTCCTCTTCAGTTTTCATGTTTTCAGCTTTTGCCTGGACCTTTGCTGTAGCGACTGCCTTTTCAACCTCCCTGTCTAATTCAACTCTTGCTTCTTCAAGAGCTTTCTTGACCTCTTCATCATTCTTGCTCTTGATCTGCTTTGCCTTTTCTTTTTCCTTCTTCAGCTTTTCTTTCAGCTCTTCAATCTCTTTATCTCTTTTCTCGAGTTCATCAGAGCTTGTTCCTGGTTCTGCCTTTTCTTGTTCCAGCTCTTTAATTCTGCTTTTTAGTTCAACTATCTCTGTATTTTGAGATTTAAGGTCTGCAATTTCTTCCTTCAGTTCTCTAACAGTCATTTCAGAAATATCATTGTTTTCTACCACCTCTACAGCTACCTCTTCAGGTGCCGCTAAAAGCGCAAACACCTTGGAAATGCTCAAATCCGCAAACGTTTGCGTTTTTGAAAATAAGCTATTTTCTTCTTCACATCTTTTGGCCAGAGACATCATCATCTCTGCTTTTCTTTTGGAAAAATCTAGATGTGATTCACACCATGATTCAAACTCACCATGATTTAATCTATCCTTAATCACCAACAGGCGCTGTCCGGCATTTGCCGCAATCATCATTGCGATGTTGCCTATCATCTCCATCTGGTGATATAGTCCATTAACTTCTATCTGCAGTTCCTCAGTTGTTTTATCTGTCAGCTCTTTCTGTACTTCATACTCAACATTTGTAATCTCGTTCATTATGCTGCTCCTTTCATTGTGGCTTTATCAGCGTACTTTAATTTTTTCATCATCCTTACTAGCCACTTTTCCACCCATTCTTTAACTTCTTTTTCTGGCAGTCTGTTGCCTTTTCCATAGCACTGCTTTAACTTTCCTTTTTGCAGGTCAATTTCGACAGTTACAAAGGATTCCTCTTCAGCTTCGATTTTCCTTAGAACAAATATCGATGTTCCTCCTTCTGTTGCTGTTTCATAGTAGGAGGCTACGCAGTTATGATTGTTGCGACCTTCTTTGTTGAACTCTGTTCTGTTCCTTAGAGGCCTTATCAAGTACCTACTATCTCTCCAGCACATTTTTTCTAATCTCGGCAGAAACTCTTTTTCAAACTTCTCTTGTCGTTCTTTATCCGCTTCCTTCCTTATCTTGTCCTTCATAGCTAGATATTCTTCTGATATGCGATCATGTGATTCTTTAAGATTCTTTGGGTATCTGTAATAATCATTTAACGGATATCCGAGTTTCTCTAGCTGTTTAATGTAATCACTGTACATCCACTTAATGCTGTGATTGATGTAGTTACTATCTTCCTTCATTCGTTTCTTTTGCTTATCAAAGTATGTTGCTAGCCTTACAAAGTTTTCTTTTTTCCTATTCTCATATAGCTCCGATGTTTGGAATTCCCTTTTCACTAGTCCAATATGGTGCTTTTTCACTTTACCTTGACTGGCTAATATTTTGTAAGTTGCTATGTTGTCTACATCGAACATCCCCCAGCTTTTAAGCTTCTCTATATCCTGGTGAGTTATTCCTAAAAATTTAGGAATTGACTTTGCTCTCCAGTTTGGACCAATGTAGGATGGTAGTTTCACAACCTTGCGTTCAATAATTTCTTCTAGTCCAGCCTTTTTTATAAATTCCACCTGAGGATACTTTGCACATACTGCAGCTTCCTTTATCATGTAGTCTGCACATCTAACATGTATATCCATGTACTTAAGGAACGTATCTTGTAGCTGTTCTTGATTTACAAGGTTATATACATAGCCTTTATCTATCAGGTGAATTGAACCATCTTGATATCTCGTCCATCCGCCTCGATATGTTCCTTGATTTGCATACATGAATTGTTCTTCTTGAGATATGCACACAATCTGCTCTATATATATCTGTGTGACATCCCTCATATCGGCGACTTCTTCTCCGTTATATATCCAGGAAGCATATACAACTACGAAGTAGATTGTTTCATCTCTATAGAACATCCACACGTATGTTTGGCCACTTAACAGCGGATGGCATGTGTGCGGCATGAATGTTCTATTTTCACCTCTGTATGGCAACCAGTCTCCCTTTCTTATCGTGTCCACGTAATCAAACGTTTCTCCGAACTTGGGACAATGCGCCACCTTTTTAAACCTGTTATATATGATTGGTTTACACAGTGTATCTGTAACTATGTTTTCAAAATCATCCGGATACTCGATATCAACAGGTATGTTCTCTAGATTGCGATATATGTATTCCATGACCGACTCCTTAAATAAGATCTAGGATATCTACTACATCTGTACTCTGCGACTTTGTATCGTCAATCTCGTAATACTTCAGTACCATATCTCTCACTTCTTCATCTGAGATTGCAGCCATGTTATTAACAGCTTTTTCTTTCGCTTTGTTTCTTATATTGTTTATTAAATCCTTGATGGACTTCTTGCCATCAAGGATCTTGTTTGCTACTTCTTCTGTAGTGCAGCGTTCGTTTATCGTTTCTTCTATAAACGTAGCTAACGCACCTTTTATTTCTAGCGATTCCTCTGTGATTTTCGCTCTTGCTTCGTTGATTCTATCCATGATTTACTCCTTTGTCAGAATAACTTCCCCGCTGTGAATACTCTCGTATTCTTTATCTCGTTCAGCTATTCTTTCTTTAATCTGCTCAATAATATTGTTCATTAATTCTCTTGATGATTCGTTTTTCGTTTGCCTTAGACGGTCTTCAAACTTCGATATCCTTCTCTCATCATCATTGTTAGCGTAGGTTAGTTCGTACATACGAGCTTTGCCGATAGGATCAAATCTGCAATGCCAGTCGTCGTTATACTCGCACTTCTTACAGCACTGATCACACACTGTGCCGCGTATTCTACGGCACCACCTGAACGCTCGGTTGTCTCCTTGTGTCGGATGCTCAAAACCACACACATCACATTCTGATTTAACGCGAAACATTATTTTCTCTTATCGCCTACCGCTACCATGAATGCTAGTGTTAGACAAACGATTGCCGTTACTGTTACTACTGTCCAGTTCATTTTGATACCTCCTACAAGTAATCGCGTCCAATTAGCCTCATCCATTCTCTTCTTGCTTGCTCTGCTGTACAGCCTTTCTCTATCAACTCAATTTCATACTTGAGTTGATAATGTTGTCTAAGCTTTTTATTTTCGCTTATTGCCCACTCTGTACTGTTAGCATGTAGCTCCTCATGGTGTTTTCGACACACATCTACCTGGAACTTGTTATCAATAGATGCTTGTCTATTAGCTCCAAAGAATACTTCATGTCTTTCTGCATTCCCTTCTCCGCAATACTTACATCTCCTGTACTTCTTGTTTTTCCATCCATTGACTTTTTTCTTTTTCTTTGTTGTCTTTGGTTTAGGAAATGGGCAAGTTTGGTAATACTCGTCTAATATTTCTCTTTTCATTTCACACTACAGGAATAAGGATTTTCCCAAATTACCTTCACTCTTGTTTTCAGCACTAACAACCGGAAGTGCCAGCTCTTCTACAATTGCATCTTCAATATCTGGAAGCTCCGTTCTTGTAAGTTGTTCTTCGGAGAGGATATCTCCGAAATATCGCTTTCTTCTATCAATATCCACATTACCCTCCTAAATTGTCATCTGGTTTGTCTGCTTCTTTGTACGCTTGATATCAACCTTACCCAACACTCCATTAATTTTGATTTCGCTATTGGCCGCGCTGAATTTTGCATTACTGATAAATCCTGCATGGATCAGTTCGCATGTTGTTTTCACATACCTAAGACTTGTATCATCTAGCGGTATGAAGTTTAGATCCCTCGACTGCTCTCCGCATAACATCTCAACATTCTCTTCCATCATGCGATGCCATTTTGCCTCGTTCTCACAATCGCACGATTCACTAGCGATTCTATCCGCTTCTTCCTGAGTCTCTGCAGATACTAAATGCATCTGCCCGCAGTTTTTACATAAACCTTCCATTTCTTTCCTCCTGTTCAATCTCTCCCTTGTACACCATGTATCGATGTATCTCGGTGAGCATTATTGCTATACCGATTAATGCCATGCACATAATTGCCATTTATGACCTCCTTACCTACAACCTGCCGCGTATAGAAATATCCACAACATCGGTATGAATAGTGCAGCTGCAATTGATCCAACTACTGCTATTGGTTCAATGTCTCCATCTTCGTTAGAAAATATAAACTTGATTGCTTCTATAGTGTTTTTCATTAGTTGCTCCTCCTTTTACTCATCAGTCGCTCTGCTACATCTGCTGCAAGATATTGCTTTTTCTTTCCGTCGGTGATGTATTCACACCCCTCCATTAGAGTCATTACGTAGTCTCTAGATTTTCCTAGATACCTAGCTATGTCAGACTGGCATGGCCAGTTCCCAACTTCCCTTTTTATGTCTCGTACTATTACTTGTTTGTCCATGTCCTTGTCCTTCCTTTGATGTATAATCTTCCTAACAAAATTTTTATAAGGAGGATTCAAATGACAACTTTCGATATGATTTCTATAACTATTTCTATCATTGGGCTTCTCGGTGGTTTTTCTTCATGGTTCTATATGTGGCTAAAGAGTCGCCTCAATATAAGAATCAGAATATTGTCTAAATTAATTAAAAGTAGAACGAACTTCATTCTTCTCTATATGAGCTTTTCTAATGAATCAACTCTACCTGTTGCTATAACAGCTATTAATTTAATCATTGAAGATAAACCCATTCATTGTTTAGAGGTTCCTGATATAGTGCTCTCTCGAACTAGCCGCTCTGGTTCAACTGTGACTAATCAAGAAAAGCATTATTCGATGGAAATACCTATTAACATACCCGCTCTTTCTGCTACGTCTGGTTATGTTTTGTTTCCAGTTGGGCCAGATATTCAGCTACCTTCTTCCAATATTCTTTCTTTTGAAGTTCACACCAATCGTGGCGTGATAGATAGAATCGCACTTCAATTGCCTGCGGCCAATCTGGTGCCGATGGAAGATAATTAATTACTTCATGCATATTCTTCTCCCTCTTCATCATTCTTTTTATCGACTTTTATACTCGCTTTGATGTACAATCCCCCTATGGAGGTGTTTTATGATTAGAATTGATCGCAAGCTTTCAAAAACTATTCTTAAGATTTCTGATTCTTATGATTCAGAGTTCTTCTATGATATTGACGAAAGCGAAATATTGTTTGAAGATAAACGTTACAGCGTTCCCATTGATAAGTCTGAAATTAAGGCTTCTCTTGATAGACTTATCAATGCTGGGTATTTAATTCCTTCTGTTAACTCGTGGTGCACTGTTGGATTTTCCATTTCTCCAGAGTTAAAACATGCAAAAGCATTTTGGTTTGACCGTGTTACTAAACGATTTATTTCTGGCTTTATATCTGGTGTTTTAACATCTGTCTCTGTAGCTCTATTGGTGAAATTTATAGAAAAATACTTCCTATAACGTCAGCAAGCCAAAACCCTACAGCTGTACCCACTAGCGAACCCAATATACAGGCCACTAATTCTAATGGGCTTTCAAATATTTGCTCGCCTTTATCTTTTTCTTTCATATTTCCTTCTCCCTCTTCAGCTCTTAATCTCAAGTCTCTTTCTAGATATGCAGTAGCATCTTCCAAATATGTTTATCTGTATCCATGCTTCTGCATATAGCTTTCCGTCTTCTTCATACTTTGTTATGTAATGTTTAATCACTATCTTTTCCCTCTTATACTTTCTTTTGTTTGTGATACAGTTTCTGTGCTGTATAATCTCCTATATAGTTATTTGTTTTAGAAAGGAGTTTTTTATGCGTTTAAATCCTGATTGTATGAGAGATGTTCTTCTTGTAGTTGAAGAACATTTACCATTAAACGATTCTTTACCAATGACCGATTTAATCTCGTTATTGCCTAATTATTCTGAGGACGAATTAACCTACACCTGTTTAAAATTGAAAGAAGGAGGTTTTTTAAAGATTTTCGACTTTCCAGTAAATAGAGGCTTTATAGTTAATGAGATTCAACAGCTTACTTATGAAGGTCATCAGTTTCTTGAAAACATCCGCAATCAATCGACTTGGGAAACCGTTAAGCAGAAACTGTCTTTTCTTGGGTCTTCATCAGTACAGGCTATTATGTCTGTAGCTTCACAAGTAATAATTGAGAAGCTTAAGTCTTAATTCTAAATAGTTTTTTTATCACCTTTTCTTGGGCTTTTCGCATGTCGTTTGCATTAACTTCAACTTGTTTTTCAACTAGAATCCATGTTGTTGCGTAAAGCCCAATTTTTTGTGCCATTCCCCATATCAGTAACGCTATGTTTAGTGCTATGGATACTATTGCTATTACTGTTACTAGTTGCATTTCTCTCCGTGTTCCTCCTTGTGATATACTCCCTTTACAGGCTGCTCCAACAGCCGAGTTTTTAGAAAGGAGTTTTTTGAAATGGCTTGTGATTATGAATCAACTTTGCAGATTGCTAGAGACATTACCGTTGCAGCACTATCCGCATCAACCATTACCCTTTTAGGCGAAGAACACGGTAAGGTTATCGGAGAAATGTTTACAGCAATCCATGAAGCTGTTGTTAAGGCTGACAAGGATGTTATTTCTAAAAATCAGAATGTCTCTTATTAGCCTTTAATTCTCAGTTTGGCTAGAGGCTCGACCAGTTGCAAAAGAGAAATTGTGCATCCATCTGATGACAGTCGGGCCTTTATTTCATTAGCCAGAATTTCTTGCACCTCAGTTATAATTCGTGCTTCTTTTCGCAAATAGTGTGAAAGAGATTTCTCTTCTTTTTCAGATTCCTTTTCTGCATCAGTCTTTAAGGTTTTAAGTTCTTTTTCTCCGTTTACCAACATCACTATTGGTTCTCTTCTTAAGTATTCATCAATACGTTCTAAATCACCTTCTGTGTGATTTATATGGAATGGAATTTCTTTCTCTACAAAGATATGCGTATGTGGATACTTATCGTTATACGTGTATGTGACATTTGCTCCATAAATTTCACTTAATGCTGTTGCTATTCGCTTTGCATCTTCCTGACTTCGTAATCCGACTAGTGTTATCATTGTTCCATCAATCATTTCTTTTCCTCCTTGGTTTTCCCTCTTCATCACTTAGTCTTCTCCTTCTGTGTTACATGAAATAATTTCAAGTAACTGCTAAAAAAAATTAAAACTTAAATTCATCTATTGATATCCCACATAACTTTGCTATTTTTAGCGCATCCTTCATTTTCACTTTCGAAAAATCATTCTCCCACGAGTTGTACGTCTGTGTTGAAACTCCTAGATTTTCAGCCATTTCTGCTTGTGTTAAGCAGAGCCTGGCTCTTAACTCCTTTAATGAGTATTTCATTCTATTTTTACCATTCCTTTCTTAAATTCAATTCTTGTTGTCACAACATTACATGAAATAATTTCAAGTGTCAATAGCTTTTTTGAAATTATTTCAACTTTTCTTGTTTTTTTATCAAGTTTACTTGATTTTGTTTCTACTTAAGATATAATGTATGCACATATAAATCATTAGAAAATAAGGAGTTTTTATGAGTTTTTCAAGTAATATCAGATTTTTAAGAAAACAAAGAAATCTTTCTCAAGAAGAACTCGCAGAAATGGTTGGTTATAAGTCTTTTACAACTATTCAGAAGTGGGAAACTGGCGATTCAGAGCCTAATATGGGAGTGTTGAGGCAACTGGCTGATATATTTCACATATCTATTAGCGAGTTAGTAGAAACTGATATCGAGAAGAGGGCTTTAGGTCGTCCCCTTCCATCAAACATAATGGTGCCAGCTGGTCGACAAATTCCTATCCTGGGTACTATTTGTGCGGGCAACGGTATTCACTGCGAGGAGAACTTTGAAGGCTATTTCTTGGTAGATAGATCTATCAAGGCTGACTACTGTCTACAAGTTAAAGGTGACTCTATGATTGATGCAAACATATATGATGGTGATGTTGCTTTCCTCAAGAAAGATTTTGACTTCATAGACGGAGAGATCTACGCAGTATGCTATGGTGCTGAGGAATCTGCATCACTAAAGAAACTATACAAGGTAGATAATAAGATGATGCTCCAACCATGTAATGCGGATTATACTGCTGCGTTTATTGATGTAGATGACGTACTAATCGTTGGTGAATGCATAGGCACCTATCATGCTAGATAATTGATTGTCGTTTATAGAGTGTTGGGACCTGCTCTGTGATTAAGAAAGGATGAGAACATTATGAAGAAATTAATCACTCTATTAGTAATGCTAACCGTTGTATTTGGAATGACAGCTTGCAACAGCAAACAGAAAGCATCCAAGCCGAAGAAGCCATATAACCTAACAGGCGAATGGAAGCAAGTCAACGGAGACGAAGATGGATGGCAACAGGCGACCGTTACAGATGATACTATTGAGATCTATTGGATGAGCGATGACACAAAAGCGCTATATTGGTCTGGAACATATGAAAAGCCAACAAAATATACAAAGGTTTATAAATGGACTTCAACAGCTAATAAAGAAAAGCACGAAAGCGCCTTGATGGCATCCCAAGACGATACAAAAGAGTTCTCCTATGACGGCAAATATATTACCTATAAAGCATCTGCACTAGGTGTAGAAAAAAAGATGAAGCTTGAAAAAGTAAAGAAGTAAAAAATATCGCCATACTACAAGAAAGGATATGAGGATGAGTAAGCCACTTGATAAAGATTATGTAATAATCATTAATTGTTGGCGAGTGTATCGGTACTTATCATGCTAGATGAGATTCTATTTTTGAGTATCTATTATAGAAAGGAGTAGTTAATGAGTTGCGAAAAATCAAGAGAATTGATTGAGACAAGGTCAATGGTTCCACAACTTGTAAATAAGAGTATCGAAGCGTTTTTATTAGCTTTAGAGGTTTACAACAAACCAACAATAAAATACAGAATTGAAGGATTTTCTTTTTTTATAGTAAATGCTTGGGAATTAATGTTAAAGGCAGAACTTCTCAATAGAGGCGAGGATATTTATTATGCAAAGAAACCAGATAGAACTATCAGCATATCGGATACGATTAAAAAAATCTACTCTGATAAAGATACTCGTATAAGATTGAATTTAGAAAAAATTGTTGATTTAAGAAATATCAGTACTCATCTTATAACAGAAGATTATGAAGTTAAGTATGCACCCTTATTTCAAGCATGTGTTTTAAATTATGTGAATGAGTTGAATCGTTTCCATAGCAAAGATATAACTAGATATATTTCTCAAGGTTTTCTAACTATAACAGCTAGGTATGAAGATTTGACTAATGAAGATATTAAGTTGAAATATCCACCTGAAATTGCTGAAAAACTTATTCAACAAGCAAATGACATTGATGTGTTAACGGAAACATATGATTCAGATAAATTTGCCATACCAATAAAACAAAAACTTTTTATAACAAAAAGGAAAGCTGAAGCTGACTTCATTGTAAGCATTGCCACTGGCTCAGATAACAATGTTTCAATAATGAAAGAACTTAAAGATCCTTCAGACACACATAAGTATTCTTACGGGAACGTCATAGAAGCAGTTCGTACTAAATTAGAGAAAAAAAGCATAAAGCTAGGCTATGAAAAAGGATTTAATCAATACGTACTAAATTTAATAATTGACTTTTATGATATAAAACGCGAAATTAAGTACGCTTATAAACATACTATAGGTAATCAAGATCACTATACTTATTCACAACAATTTGTAGAATTTATCGTATGTGAAATTCAGAAGAATCCAAAGAAATTTGTAGAGAGCCTAAAAAACTCAAATAAAAAAAGATAACCCCAGGCACATAGGAATGCTCAGCATATCGTGCTTACCCCATTCTGGGACCCAGTGTTTATCCTTCACAAGTTATCTTTGTTAACTAAATTATACATTAATGTTAGATTTTTGCAACATTAGTTTTTTATTTGATACTATCTTTAATAGCAAATAACCGCACCTGCTGCAACAGGTACGGTTGTAGAAATTGGCATCGTTGTTAGATACACAAAGTTCCAACAAGAGTATATCAGCGATGCCTTTGTATTACAAGCAGGGCACTTTTTGTGCCTAATTTTGGGAGGCTGATATGGATTATATTCGTAGGTCATTCACATATAATGGTAAACGGTATTGTGTGTATGGAAAGAATGAGCGAGAAGCGATTGAAAAGCTTGTATTAAAACGTCAAGCTCTTGAGAATGACGAATTGGTTAATCCTGCAAAACGAACAGTATCATCATGGGCGATTGAGTGTGTTGAGACATATAAGGTACGGCAAAGCTCTATCACTCGTGAAAAGTATTTGCAAAAGATGCAGTCATATGTTCTTAATGAAATTGGCTCTATGCTTCTCAAGGATGTGTCACCTATCGTATGCCAGCAGGTATTAAATCTTAAGGCTGATAAGTCTAAAGCTACTATAAATGATACATACCAAATGCTACGTTTTATTTTTAAGTATGCGAAAATCAATAAATTTATCAACAGTGACCCAACGGAGCACCTCGCAAAACCAACTGGATATTATAATCCTAGACGTTCACTCACAGTTTCGGAAGAGAAACATTTTTTAAACGTGCTAGGTAAACATTACGAACCTCTTTATTTTGCATTAATGTACTATGCTGGATGTCGACCATCGGAAGCTTCATCAGTTGAATTCAGAGATATCGTAATGCGTGAGAATGTCAGATATTTACATATACGCGGAACAAAGACAAAAGCTGCAGACAGATACGTTCCTATTGTAGATGGACTTGCGCAGTTTATTCCCTCTTCAGCTAGTCCTTTTGAGCTACTCTGTAAAAATAGATATGGAAAGGCTTTGAATAAAGATAACAAGAGGCGAGCATGGGCACACCTCTGCAGGTTAATGAATATTGATATGGGATGTAAAGTATATAGGAACCAACTACTACCACCATTCCCACTAGCTACAGATATTTCTGCTTATTCATTGCGCCACACATTTTGCACGAATTTACAAAAACGAGGTGTGGATATTCGAACTGCTCAGTACCTTATGGGACATGCCGATATTCAAATGACAGCCAATATATATACACATGTTGATTTTGAAATTATAAATCAGGCAGCAGCGTTAATGTGATACCGTGTTACTCGCTGCGATAACAGGTGCTACAGTCGTTGAAATTACTGATTATTAAGCTGTACTCCTAAAGCGGGTGTCGGAGGTTCGAATCCTCTTCGGGACACCATTTAAAAACACCGCAATTCTAACGAGTTGCGGTGTTTTTGTTTGTCAAAATTCTTTTACATGCTCGTATAGTGTTCAAGCACCGCAGAAGTCACGCCCTTCGAGCTAGACTCAACTGCTATTCCCAGGATTTCCTTAACCAGCTTGAAATTTTCAGTGGCATTTCTCTTCCAGTCCGCAAATTCAGGGCCAAGAATATAATCTTGATGCTCTAGGCTATCTTCTGGCCTACCTTCAATTCTGACGAGAAGACCATTATCACGCATAACCCTCACTACCGTTCGCACTTCATCGTCCGTCGAGTAGAATAGCTCTGGTACCAGCTTTACCTTCCTCTGAATTGCGTCGGAAACGAACAAGTATAAACGCAGTTCTTTCTTTACAAACCTCTTATCGGGTATGTAAACAGGTTCGGTATCGTCAGGAATTTGAAACTGCCCTTTATCCTTCTTTATCCCATAGTATTCACAGATGCCGTCTATTTCTCTCTTCGTTAAGTTATATTTTGTTTGAAACTGTTTCTTTGTAATCATGTCAATCACCTAATTTTTGAGACTTAATCTGTCATTATGATAACATATGAGAGAACACTAAAAAGGCTTATTTTTCAGTATAATAGTGCAGGATTTTATGTTATTAATTGCTTCTGCTATAATAACGAACATATATTGCAATATTTCATACAAGAATTATTAAGGAAATCCAAACAAGTGAGGCACACATGATCGAACTCAGAAATGATACATCGGTAAAATACAGTTATGACGAATGGCTGGAGTTTTTCCGAGAAAACGACAAGCACAGGCTGGAGATAGATTTCTCGAAGGAGGCCGCTCTACCTGCCGATATCAAGGCGCTGATACTGCCTTCTGTTTCTGCATTTCAAATCGGTGAGCACAGCGACGGACTTCACCTGATAAAGGTCTCAGAGGCGTTTGCTAGCAAGTTTGCCGAACCTACATATCCCGAGGTCATGAGGCTATTTATCAGGGAGGAAAACTTCCACTCCTCATACCTGGGTGAATTTATGCGCTATCACGGGCTTCCGCTACGCAAGAGCAATTTCCTCGACAGGACATTTCGCCGCCTCCGTAGACGTAGCGATCTCCGTCCTGAGGTCGTAACCCTCGTAACCGCAGAGATTATCGCACTCTCTTATTACTCAGCTCTCAGTGATGCTACTGACTCACCAGCACTAAAGAGAATCTGTGCTCAGATGCTTCACGATGAGATACCTCACGTAATTTTCCAATCATATACACTAGGAGATTTTAAGCAAGGTAGATGGCTTAAGCTTCAAAGACAGCTCCTCATGAGGGCTGCAACCCTTGCTGTCTGGACTGCATACGGAAAAGTATTTCGTGCGGCAGGATGGACATATTCTAAGTTCAAGCATGAAAATCTCGGCTATCTAAGGCAGTCTGAAGATATAGCTAGTGATATCGCCCTACGCTTAGCTTCGAAAATCGAGCAACAGAGACAATGAAATCCATTTATATAGATGACCCGCATGTACTAAAAAAGTACATGCTATTTTTTTTTGCATATCTCATTGACAATATCGTAATACGATATTATATTTTAGCTAGAAATATCGATTAACGATATTAGGAAGTCTTACAGCAAATTTGATTAAGGGGTGGTGCTATACATGGCCAAAAAATCATTAGAACCATTAACCGAGCCGATGTTCTACATACTGCTTTGTTTCCACCGCTCTGATATGTGCGGGACGGAGATATCGAGTTATGTAAATGATCTCACGGACGGAAGGGTCAAGCTAGGACCAGGGACTCTGTACTCACTCCTCTCACTTTTTCAGGCAGAGGATTTGATTAAGAAGCTGCCCCCAGATGGCAGGAGAATTTCTTACAGCATTACAGAGCGCGGAGAGCAGTTATATCAGGATGAAATCCGAAGATTAGAAGCATGCCTTAGTGATGCACGGAGGTGCAGTTATGAGCGATAAGATTAAACAGAAGATTTGTTATTTTGATCTTGCTGACATATATCAGGAACAGAATTGGCTGGAGGATATGGCTAGAAAGGGACTCCTTCTCACATATACCGGCTACCTTATATACGACTTTGCATATGGCGAGCCAACTGAGAGAAGGTACCGAATTCTGCCAGAGAAAAGAAAGAAGATCGAACAGGAAGAGCTGGATATATATGAGTCATGTGGATGGACATGTGTGCGAGGAACGCATGCATCGACTGTGTTCTATACAGACGATCAGAATGTACCAGAGCCTTTTACAGATGCCGTTACAGAGAAGAAGTATTATGCTAAGCGATTGTTCTCTGCACTCATTTCATCTATAGTTACTGCGATTTACATACTGTGGATTCTAAGACCCAGCTCGAAGGGCTTTGTCTTAAATCCAGTTGATTTTTATTATCAGCTAGCTGATCAGCTATCTCCATTTATATGCCTGTATTTAGTGATATGCCCACTATTAGTCTTGTTTTCTCTGACGATTGTCTTTAAGTACGCTAGATTAATATGGCAACTGAAAAGAGAAGCTTTTAAGAGGACTTCTGGCTTTAAGGTTAGACGTTATGTAAATATGATTTTAATTAATGCGATTATCGTGCTGCTGGTGGGTCTCTTTATATATGTGATCTTCGTTCCAGATAAGAGAATCATGACAAGCAGCTTTAAAGAAGCTTTGGCATATAAGGATGCTGAGCTTGTAAGGTTTTCCGAATTTGACCCATCCGCTTGGGATGAGGTCCGTGCGAATATGATAGTCAGAGATGGTAATAAAAATATCGATAATCCTGACATAACATACGAAACAAGCTATGACCGTAATATCATGATGACAAAGATGTCTTCGGAAGACTTGTCTGCGCCTTCTAGAACATATACGCGCGATAAATCTGGGGGAAATCTCATGTATCATGTTCAGCTATACAAAGCTAAGTCAGCAAAAATTGCCGCACGCTTTATGCCATCTAATATAGAAAATCAGCTAGAAGGAATGAACTTCGACGTATCGAAGAAACGCATACGAGATATGAGGTTTAAATACGATGGTCTTGATTATGCGGCATATATCAGGGCTTCTGAAAAGGATGAATTTGCATATGAATTAGGTACGCAGATGCTTTTCCTCAGAAAGGGAAATAAATATGTCGTTGTTGCATATAGTGGTCCTATCGATCTGAAGTCGAAGGTGGGACTGTTCGCAGCAAAGATGTAGCTACATTGTATTCAGTTGTTATCGCACAATGCTTAATACGAGGTGTGTCATGGATAAGAAAACGAAGTTAAAGTATGGCCCTTTTGGCATAGTTGATATGTTCTATAAGCAGAACTGGCTTGAATATCAGGCAAGAAAAGGTCTGCTGCTCGCTAACGATAATCTATTTACTTGCAGATTCACCGTTGACGAGCCAAGAGATAGGCGGTATCGCATCTTGCCATACAAGCCTAGCAAGACAACGCAGGAGGAACTGGATTTATATGCTTCTTGTGGTTGGCATCTGATATATGGTTCTGGCTCAGTGATGATATTCTACACGGATGATCCAGATGCTCCAGAGCCATTTACAGATGTGCAGAGTCAGCATAAGTACTATAGAAAGAGCTTGATTACTAATTTTATTTGGATACTAATTCTTTTTGCAGAAGCCCTTTTTAGCATCAGTCGAAGTGTGCAAGGATTCACTATATCACCTTCAGCACTTCTCTACAGCAGTGCTGATCAACCGCTTTCCGCTTTGGCGATAACTTTTATTGGATTACCGTTGGCGCTTTTGTTCTGGTTCCAAAGTATGCTCACATATATCAGCATACTGAATAGGAACAGAAAGAAGGATTTCTATGGGGCTTCGGGATTTAGACTTAAGTATTGTGTCAATGCGACGTTTATTATAACTGCAATCGTCCTAACCCTATGGAGCATCATTGACATCCCTAGGACAATGGATATCACATCATCTGGCGACTTTACACAGGCTCTTAAGTACAAGGGGAACGAGATTGTGCGCTTCTCGGAATTTGACCCTGATACATGGAGGACTGTATATAAGAAAATCGAGTACTACAACGATGGCAAAGGCGATATGATTACCTTTGATATAAATCAGGATAAAACTCTACTGATGCCTAGGATGGTATCTGAAGAGCTTGAGGTAGATAGAGATACTAATAATGATGAAGATACTGTGATGGACCTTTATTACAGCGTTAATCTCTACAAGGCAAGGTCTTCTAAGGTCGCATCTGAATTCATGAAATACAACAGTAAAAATGCACTTGAAGAGTCGGACATCAAAGTATCAAATAAGTCTCTTGACAAGTACCGTTTTGATTATAAGGGCCTCGACTACGCGGCATATATCGTAGATGAGAAGAATACAAATGACGCTGCTGCAAAACGTGACCAACTGCTCTTCCTCAGAAAAGGCAGCACATACGTATCCGTTTCATATTACGGTCCTATCGACCTGAAGTCGAAGGTAGGTCTGTTTGCAGAGAAGATGTAGATTTGCAGATTATCTAGGACTGTAGGTTCTAAAACATGTTAATCGTTTTATTAGTAAGCTTATAAGCAAATGACCAGCCACGCGGCTGGTCATTTCAGTTCCTGATTAAATTGCTTATTTATATCACGTATATCACGTATATCACGCTATTCTTCTGGAGCCTCGAACAGAACCTTGAACTCCGAACCTTCACTCAGATATATTCCCTCGATATCTTCGGGATGATTTGCTACGAGTTCTGAGACATTATCCACCTCGAACGAAACGCATATCCCGCAGGCTGCGCTAAGAGCTCTAGGCACCGGCATAAGTGTTGCGGTTTTGTCTATGCTTTTCTGTTGCTTGTGGAACTGCTGTGCTCCAAAATGCGTATGGAAAGTTGCGATAAACATTACTTGAGTGTAATCAGGTAATCGCCTTCTGGCGTTTCACTGTATTCCATAGATAGCTTGTTGTTAGCTGCATATCTAGAGATATTCTTAACTGGTGTCATGCTGTCTACGAGAACTTCAACAGGTGTTCCAGCCTTTACAGCGTTCTGAGTCATAATCACTGGTTCAGGGCACGAGTACCCTCTTGCATCTACCTTAGTCATTTTATGCCTCCTTAGCTTTTCTTATATTCATCAGACCGATAATTACAGTAACGATAATTCCGAACACAACTGCAATCTTTCCGTTTGGAGTTGGTCCCATTGGTGTCGATGCTAGTGCGAAGTTGTGGCAGAAAGCTGCACCTACGATTAGACCGAGAACTGCAACTCCCGAGTCTGCATTTCCAGTTCCTGAAAGTACAACCTGACGAAGTGGGCAGCCACCGAGTAGGCAGGAGCCTAGTCCTACGAGAACCATTCCTAGGAAGTTCCATAGAGAGTCATTGAATGCGATCGGCTGCTTGTCAAATCCAGCGTGGAAGAAGCCTAGTGCTAGGTTTCCGATGAGGGCTGCAACAAATATTGCGATAAATCCGGATAGTAGATAGAAATCCTTGAATAGCACTGCATCACGGAGTCCACCAACCATGCACAGTCTGGTGCGCTGTGCTAATACGCCGACAACAAGTCCTGCGATTAGCGAGATTGCGAGCGGTGCATGCATAGATCCAGGGCCTTCTTTGCTGAATGCGAGAAGTGCTGGGAATGCGCATAGGATAACAAGCAGTACTACTGTTATCGCTGGCATCGCTATGCCTTCTGTTGGTCCTAGTGGAACTGACTTCTTGAGCGTGAAGCCCTTCTTGAGATATACGATTCCGCCGAGAATTCCGCAGAAGAATCCAATCAGACCGATGATTGCGTTCCAGTCTCCACCAGCGATTCTGAGAATCATTCTGAGTGGGCAGCCGAGGAACATGAGAGCTCCTACCATGACGAAGAACGAGAGTACGAATCTTGTCATCGGAGATGAACCACCGCGAACCTTAAACTCTTTTCCGCAAACGGACATAATAAATGCGCCAAGAATAAGTCCGATTATCTCAGGGCGAACGTACTGCACAACTGGAGCAGTGTGGAGCTTAAGAGCACCAGTAGTGTCTCTCAAAAAGCAGGCAATACAAAAGCCCATGTTAGCAGGGTTGCCATACTTAACGAGAAGCACTGCAGCCGCGCCGACCACGAGCCCAGTAATGATCATAAGGGTACTTTTTTCTTTTTTCATTGTATCCTCCTTGTTTAAATAATATCGATTTATCATCATGAGTATATCAAACAAGGATTTTGTATTAAAATCAGTAATATTAATACTTAGCGGTAAATATTAATATTTTCAATAGCAATTATTTTGAGCTTTTATTTAATGACTTATGTCTGAATTCTCCCCATTTAGTGAGAATTCCCCTGCAAAAGTCTCTTCATCGCTTCTCTATACTTATCGACTCTCGCATAATCTTCCGCACCAGGATTCTCTATGCGGCTGATGTCCATATTGTGGCTTAGGTCGGCAAGCTTGACGGAGGTCGCCAGCTTATTTTGCGAGATCCTATCTATGTACTGCATGTAGTCTTCGTCTACGCCTTTTGTAAGGGTTTTCACCGCTTCAATCACCTTATCGCTAAATCCGCACATGCGCAAATACATTTCGTCATACTCACTATCCTCGAGCACGTCGTGAAGGTAGGCGGTAACCTTTTCCTCTTCAGTTTCACACATATCTGCGACTGCAAATGGATGCAGATAGTAAGGCTTTCCTGCCTTGTCCACTTGTCCGTAGTGAGCCTCCTGGCATATCTGCTGCGCTAGCTGAATCTGGTCCATTTTTCTAACCCCCCTTTGGAATCATAGTTTGGTTTACTGTTATAGCAAGAGGCACTAGCCTTGCTATGCTAGTGCCCCTGTTGTATCAAAATTATACGTTGTGTTATCAATCACATGTGTGCCTGTATACATTACGCCGTCTTGTCCTAGGTAATACCATACGCCATAATGCTTTAACCATCCTTTGTGCATTGCACCGCTGGAGTTCAGGTAGAACCACTTGCCGTTATCCTGTAGCCAGCCGGTCTTCATCGCACCGCTGGAGGTTAAATAATAGCTGCTGCCACCTTCCTGTATCCAACCAGTCTGCATAACTCCGTCGTTACCTAGATAGTACCAAGCACCGCCAGTGTACTGCCAGCCCTTCAGCATAGCCCCGCTGGAATTTAGGAGATACCACTTGCCGTTATCCTGTAGCCAGCCGGTCTTCATCGCACCGCTAGAGCTTAGATAATAGCTATTGCCACCTTCCTGTAGCCAGCCAGTCTGCATAACTCCGTCGTTACCTAGATAGTACCAAGCGCCGCCAGTGTACTGCCAACCCTTCTGCATTGCACCGCTGGAGTTTAGGAGGTACCACTTGCCATTATCCTGTAGCCAGCCAGTTTTCATCAATCCACTTGCATCAAGGAAATATCTGTGACCACCGTCTTCTACCCAGCCTGTCTGCATAGCGCCATCATTATCCATGAAGCACCAGTCTTTTCCGTACGTTACCCAGCCTGTCTTGAGTGCACCCGACGAATCAGCGAAATACCACTTATCCTTGGCTTTCACCCAGCCAGTGCCCATGATCCCAGATCTCGTTAATACATATTTCTTTTTTGCTGCTTTGTCGTAATACACAGTGTCCTGTAGCATTAAGTTATAGCCTTCTGAATCGAAGCAGTACCAAGCTCCTTCGATATACTGCCATCCTGTAGCGTACTTGCCGTCATCCTTAATATAAGCGTAAGTCCATCCGTCTGGCGCGGTAGCATCTCCCCAGATCTGCCACCCCCTGATAACAGGATGGTAAGTCTTTGCCTTTACTAAAGCTCTGCAAGATTCATCGGCAAAAGTCTGCAGATCTGCGGATGACTTATCAAAGTCCTCTACGATAGCCCCTACATTTTCGATAGCTTTGTAAGCTGGGGTATTGTGCTTGTCTGCATATAGCTTATATGACAGCTGACGAAGTGGTCCATTTGACGAGAGCACAAAGTTCTTAGGTTCCAGGAATTCAAGTAACTGCTTACCATTTGCACTTGAGATGCCGTGATGACCAGTTCTTAGAGTGTCTATAGTGCCAGACTTCTTATAAATAACCTCTCCATATTTATAATCGATCATCGCAGATGCATCTCCGAGTACTACCGCATTGTGTAGCCCCTTGGTAATCTGCGTGATTATGGAGTTGTCGTTCTCCGTATAACCCTCTTTGTTGACAATACTATCTAGGTTGTACAGCGCAATATCTAGGTTGCCAAACTTAAAGCTAATATTGTCGCTATAGTCGCCCTTCTTCGTCATCGTTGCACCTATCTTAGAAAGTCCGCTCGTATCATCGGAGGTGATATCGACCATAGTAACCTTTGCCTCGGTTAGCTTTCGTGTAACTTCCTTAAAGTATTCAGCCGTCTGCCATGTCGGATCTTCATACTTAGGATCCCAATTTAAATATTTCTTATGAATATAAACGGTATCTGAGTCGAAGAACGGGTTCCCGTCGGAATTCTTCTCGTCAACCAAATCTATAAATCCACCTATGTGGTCTGAATGCGCATGCGTAGCAACTGCGAAATCAATATGCTTAACGCCTAGCTTTCTCATAAATTCCGCTACGGTCTTGCCATTACCACCCTGAACAGCATATGGTCCATATTCGCTAGGGTTTGACGCATCGATCATACCGAACTTACCGTTGCTTTGAACGAGAGTGCAATCACTATGTGAACCATCTGTTGACGGAAGTGATAGATAATATACCTTATCGCTCTCAGCATCCCATGTTGGATTCTCTTCATCTGCGTTTACATAAATTGGACAAAATACGGCCAAAAAAAATAGCAACACGAGACTGCTACATATAAACGCCAGTATAGAGTTATAGTTCCTTCTTTCCATTTCAACCTCTCACTTGAAAAACATGTATCATGTAATAGAATAATTTTATATTACGGATGTTGTATTTTCAAGTATTTTATCGGTTAATAAGGTTTGCTCGCCTCCAATTTAGTTATCATATATTTTCATCATTTTCTATTGAATAACAGGAATAAAAAATGATATCTACCCTATTTACACAGACCCTCATAAGTGATAATCTACAACTCATGCAAAATTACTATTAGAATTAAAGGAGGAACAGAACTATGAATCACGAAGAATCTTATTTTGATGGCGGACTATTTCAGCTCATTGGCTACAGCATACTTGGCACCCTTATTACAACTGCAACTCTCGGAATTTGTCTGCCTTGGGCATACTGCATGATTTACAACTGGGAGATAAAGCACACTGTAATAGAGGGTAGGCGCCTCGAATTTGATGGTACCGCTGTGCAGCTATTTGGAAACTGGATAAAGTGGCTGCTACTTACAATTGTGACGCTTGGAATCTATGGATTCTGGGTGAACATCAAGCTTAGACAGTGGAAGACTATGCATACACATTTTGTCCTATAACTCTGTCCTATAACTAAAATTTATTTAAATGAAAAAGCCTCGAATCCGCCAATCAAAAGGCGTTTTCAAGGCTTTTAATTTTGGAGCTGCTGGCGAGAATCGAACTCGCAACCACTTCATTACGAGTTAATTTTGAATCGTGTATTTTTCAATGATTACATTGATTATTGCAACACGTTTTATCAAAATCACTCTAATTCACATCCTCTTGGTTTTTTCGGTAGCATCTCTATCATTACCATTCTTTGCTTGATTCCGTTTTTTCCGCCTAATCCTTCGTATATTTCAAACCTTGATTTTAGGTTCTCGTATTCATCTAGATATACAAAGCCTCGATTTATAACTACATCGCACATCGGTTCTAGGATATCGTGGAGAATCCACATCATGCCCTCTACAAGGCATTCTCTCACGCTGTCTTCCGCTTTTTGTTTCTTTATCAAGTACCTTATGTACCCTCCTAGCATACCGACAATAGCTCCGATAATCAAGTCAATAATTGTACCCATCGCAGAGTTGCATGCTGTTATCATCATTTGATATACACCTTGCTTCCCTGACGAGCGCAAATCCATCCGGACGGAATGCGCATCCAATCTCCTCGCATTTCTAAACAGGTTACCTGAGTACCTGCGCGCAAGCAAGCTAGGCTTCCAGCGAGTGCGTGTCTCTTGCCGTCTGCGGTCAGCTCAGAATATGCACGCTGTCTATATCCTGTTCCTGGACCGGTTCTTACACGCATATCAGAAATTAATTGATATGTTCTACCTGCAGCGTATGCGCTTGTGCTACTAGGTGTGTATGTAGGCGCTGATGTTGCTCCTGTTTTCGTGAGATAGTCCATACAAACCCAGCCGCCAGCTCCTACAGATCTACCCCAGTTACCGCTCATTTCCACAATTCGAAGCGGCGTTCCATTTGATAGCGTAGCTATCCTTGCATAGTTTGTTCCAGGTCCTTTTCTAACGTTAAGGCCTGTGGACGAATTGACCTTGTATAATCCATAATTTCCTGAACTAGAACTTGGCGGTGCCGTGCTCACGCCGTCAAAATTTGGTCTCACGAATCCTCTTATATATCTGCCGTTGATAGGTACGCTTCTATATCCCACAACGGACGATGCGCCCTTGTTTCCTTCAATAACGGTAATCATTCCACCGCCAACAGATACGACCACGCCTACATGGTCTGGTCCACCTGCGTTATCGCCGTATCCGGAATCCTGCCAATCATACAGAATTAGATCTCCAGGGCTTGGTGTGTATGAATCGCTCTCAATCCATATCCCCATCTGTTTAGCCTTAGATATCATCGTACCGCAATTAGCGCTAGCCGGAATCAGGTTACCAATACCTAGTTCGTACGCCCAGGCGGATACAGATGCAGCGCACCACGGCGCAACATAGTTCATTGGCCAGCCATCTGGTTTATGCTGGTTAAAAATATCGATAAGGCGGCGGTGTTTAGCCGAACCTCTAACTGCTCCGAGGTAACTAACTGCCGTCTGTACGAACTGCTGCCTAGTTGCCATTAGCCTTTCGCCTCACTTTCCTCTTCATCCTCATTATCTTCGCTTGTCTTTTCCACATTGCTAACCTCTTCATTTGTGTTCGCCTCTAGAGTAGGCTGTTTATTTACGTAGTTATCAACATGCTGTACGTATTCGTTTATTTTTTTAGCTTCTTTTAGGTAATCTAGCAGCTCTTGCGACTGTTTAGCCTCTTCACTGTAATTGTGATTGAAATAGTGATTTACTGCATACGATATTGCAAATGCAATCACATAGGCTATTTTACCTATATTCGTGTCACTAATCACCGGGACATTGACTCCGAATACCATTAGCACAGCGACTGCACCTGTGATAATCATTGCAATACCATCTCTTAATTTAGTTCTTTTGTTTTTATCCATATGTGCCTCCTACACTTTCTATAAATTCTACTTTAATAATTTTAAAAGAAATGAGGCTGTCATTTCGACAGCCTCACAATTTACCTTCTTTTCTTCTTCCTCTTGTTTCTAGTAGCGTATTTATAGCTTCTCTTTATAACAGCATCTGCAGTATACTTGCGATCTCCTGGATATAGAGCTTCTATTTTTTGTGCATATACTCTCGCAGTTTCAACATCTCCGCGAGCAAGTGCCTTGTTGATATATGGATAGTAGCTATACCTTATACTTTGTTTTGCACTATATAACACCTCTTCGCGTTGGAAGTCGACATTCGTCGGATCTATACGTTCTATCTTTGCGAGTTGTTTTTCAACCTTTAAGTTGTTTTGAGCTTTTAAACCATCAATAACTCCTTTGAGATATTCCTTCCGTATCCACTCTTTCGATTTTTCCATTGCTACCTCAGAAGTATAGCGCTCTCCTTGAACTTCGATATTCATCTTGTTGAATTTGTTTGCGAGCTTTTCAGCCTCTTCAGTGTTGCCTTTCATGAGAGCATTCTCAATCTTTTTGAGCTGATCGGTTTTCACCTTATTAATTCTGCTTTGGAAGTATTCCTCTGCATTCAGCATACTATTTCTTGCTGCAAGACTCTTTGCGAGTTTTTCAGCCTCTTCATTCTTTCCTTTCTTGATAAAGTTATCCATTTCATCATTATGATTTCTCTTAATGCGATTAATCGTTTCTTTATCGATTCTCTCTCTTGTGTATTCTTTATCGTTTTTAAGAATGTATTTAGCTGCTTTTTCCCTAGTATCGCTATCGTACTTTTCAGAGTCGGTCGCAATTTTCTTGAAGGCGCCTTTGTTTCCTTCGTATGTTTTCTCGATTTTTGAGAAGTCCATTAGTAAATCTTGCTTTGTATTTGCACCGGTGAAAAAGTCGTGTATCGATGCCAAATATGCAAATGTACCCTTTAAATCCCTATAAACTACATCTACAGGAAGTCCGAAGAATACACCTGCAGCATTAGCGACCTTTTCAAGTTTTGTAACTAAACTATTTTTAGGATCTACGCATGCCTTGTATGCGTCGCTAATTTTTACGAACAGAGACATGTCTAATCTTGATGGTGTGTAGCCTTGTAGCGCTGACTGGATATCCTTTCCGACCGGCAGCATAGCTATAGGATTTAGTTCCCCAAACAGATTTCCATCTGTATGGAGTTTGTTTTCCCCTAGAAGCGCATCAAGGAATCGTTCGACAAAATTCTTATCCTTTTTATCATCGTCTGCAATGTGTCTTATCATAGCGTCATAAACAGATTTCATAACTGCCATTGCTGCCGCCGACGTTACGAACCAACCAAACTGTTTTGCGACTAGCTTTCTAGCTTCTGATACATTGCCCTCATCATACATTTGCTTTGCAATTTGAGTATTAGTAATGAACAGCGACAGCGTTTTAGTTGGCTCGGATAAGAATGCTGTTAGCACTGATGACCCTACATCCTTTTGCCTCATTAGTTCAGATCGTGATAGTACAGAGTCGAATACCTGAGTTCTATACACAACTTCTCTAAACTGTTCATTTACTGCTTGCCAGTATCCTTCGTCTCCTTCATGGATGTTCATTGTGTCTTCAACTTTGAGCTTACAAGCACCCCAGATTTTACCCCATGTCATATTATCAAGGAAACCGTACATATCAAGTGTTACTTTCTCTAGTTTATTTTCCTTGTTAATCATAGCGTTGGTAAGACTTGGTCCCACATCCGTCGAATAATAGCCTAGGTCTTTCCACACAGCGACACCTGAGTGTTGTTGCATCTCTTTTACCGCGTCGCGTGAATACTTGCTTCTAGCTAGATATTTTGGATTTATCACGGCGGATGCTCTAACGATTGACATAGGCTGCTGCATGGCTACTCTTCCGTTGGCTGCAATTGCAGCACGCTTTGCTGTTCCTATAATCTTAGTTGTGATAGGCATCTCGCTTTTTGCGATATTGCCGTTTACATCCTTTAAAAATCTCTCTATGTATTCGTTGGCCTCTCTACCATATGCACGCTCAATCGCCTCTCTAACAGAGCCTTTAATTACGCCATCTTCTCCATAGGCTCTGTAGTTCCACACGTTCTCTAGGTCTTGTAGCGGCATAGATAGCGCCTGGTACGCACTCATAGCGCTTATATGATTTGATGCGGCACTTAATACGTTATCTAATACAACCGCATTCTTTGCTGATGGTTTCGTCTTCTTTGCAAATCCTGGATTGATAATTTTAGTTACCGCTGCCTCTTCAACATTAGCATCTACAGTTTCTCTTGCAATTTTGATAGGAAAATAGTTTTCTTCTGTAAACTTGTTATAACCCCATACTTTCATAGATACTTCATTTCCCCAATCAGACACCGCTGTATTAAGGTAGTGCTGAATCATTTTTGCGCATTTTATTTCTTCCGGAGATAAGCTCTTAACGATATTTATAATATCATTATGCGTTATCTTTTCTCTCTGCATGGAGCTTTTTCTAAGTACAGTGTTTTTGCCGAGTTTCTTCGGTTTAACTTCTGCAGTCTGAATACCGCCAGTAAGAATGTGTTCTAACGCCTGCTTTCTTTCGCTGAGAAGGAATAGTGTTACCATCTGCCCATGAGTTAGATTTAATGTTCTTCCAGACTCTAGCTTGAAGGATTCTACTTTCGCATCTTCCCAGATGATATTGAATGCTTCTTCTCCTACAGCATCTTGAATTCTCTGAAATTCATTTTGAGCGCTCTTAACATTCATAGCGTGATCATCAAAGCCAATTGTTATTTCTTTAAACAGTTTATTAAGCGTACCGCCCAGCACAGCAAATCTATCTGCAGGATTAATGTTCCTCGAGAATATAAACTTGGATACAGCACTAGCTCCGCCGGCATAGCGATTCTTTTCTGCCTTTTTACTGAGTTCGTTAATTACTGCGTTTCCTGTTCCGCTGATTGTTTTGTACTGGTCATACTTAAGCATATCGTTATGCTTGTTGACAATGTTATCTAAGCCTCTAATAACGTCTCTCACGTTTTCGATTGTATCGGCATCCATATCAACAAGCCTTGATTCTTTTAATGCTTCTAGAACTGAATCAATTTGATTCATGAAATCCTCATCTTCAACAAAACTAAACGTACTGTCACCGTCGTTCTTTTCTTCAAGTACCTTGCGATATTCGTTTTTTAACTCCATGAAGTTTTCATAGGTCTTGTTATATCCGTGCGTTTCATAGAACGCATCACCACGTTCTGTAGAGAAATCCATTTCGTGAAGAACCTTTGCGATAGATTTCCTGAACTCTTCCGGCATAAACTGCGTATTAGTAGGTTTTAACAGCTTATTTGATAGCTTATTTGAGTACCACTTAATGCTATTAATTGCCTTACTCTTCCTGTTCAGTTCGCTACGTTCTTTTCTTAAGTCTCGCTTTAGCTCGCTTACTGACTCCCTTTCTTCTTCAATAGCATTTTCGAGTTCTTCTATAGCCTTGTCTTTTTCTGCTATTTCCTCTTCATGTTTCTTTTCTGCTTTTTGTCTCTTTATAGTTTCCCTTTCTTTTATTTTGTTTCTCGCTTCTTTTACAGCAGCTTTAAGCTTCTCTTGCTGTTTATCTGCATAGGTCATTTCTGGTTTCATAGAAATTGCATTATCTAGTATTAATTCCGTGATATCACTAGCAACGTTTTTATATTCACCATTAATTAGACCGTCTGTCTCTGCAGATGTTTCAACCATATCTACAGCGTTACATAGATTCTTTACAGCTTCTTCTGCATCTGCTGCATCTGATGCGAATAGTTCAGGATATTTCTCGCCTAGTTTATTTTGGAAGAAGTCGTACACCAATTCAGCAGGCATTGTATGCTCACTGTTGATATCTGTTGTAAATCTTAACGCGTGACCGTATCTAGCCTTTAGTTCCTGATAATTTAGTTTCTTTGCTAATTCTGGAGAGATATAAATTTTACCTACGCTGAGTAGCTCTATTACTTGCTTCTTTGTTTGTAGGTTTTCCTTTATATTATTCTCGTTCGAATTAAGGAGTGCATTCGACAGCCTTGCAGCTGCAGAATATGCTGCACTAGCGTTTGGTGTTGCCTGATGTACGGCCGTCCAAACTTCCTCATAAAGTCTCATGCCATCTTCTATTGGCATTTTTGAGCCTGTATCATTAATCAACTTGTTAATAAGCTTCTTTGATTTCGCCTGCTCCGGCTTATCCATAGCAGTTCTTTTCATGCTAGCTTTCAGCTTACTGATTCTTGCCTCTTGCTTATCTGCATAAGTAACAATAGGCTTAATCTCGCCAAGGCTAGCTTCTATATTGGCTTTGATATCCTTTATAAGCTCATCTTCATATTCAGCAATTTCTTTTTCGGTGTACTGAGTTAGGTTTGCGCCGCCATCAAAAAGATAGACTTTATTATCTTTTACCGATGCATACTCAGCAATTGTAGCTAGAGCTGTAACAAAGTCTGTAACATCGTCTAGACTTCGTCCGTCAACCTTGATAGTGTCTCCGAACAGCTCGTTCATTTCAGATAGCATGTCATCAACTGGAACAGCGTATTCCATTCTATCGATATTCTTTTTAAGTTTTATTTTGAAAGCACCATCGATATAATCTTTAAACTTCCCAAATGTACCGTATCTATTCTTGATTTCTGCTTCTAAATCTTCATCGATAGAGATAGTCATATTTTTGAGGTATCTCTGTACATCCCTTATTTCTGGAGATATGCGATTAGTCTCATAGGTATTCTTAACAATCTCTCTTGTTATTTCGTTTAATAACCTCTCTTTCGTTGCATCATCACCTGATTTAGCTGCTTTATAAAGATTGTGATAATCAATACGTAAATCTTCTGCTTTTACATCTGAACCGACCTCTGTTATTAGTTCTTTCAGATAACTAATAACAGATGACCTTTTAGGTATGGTTCCTTTTGTTTTAGTCTGGTTTAGAATCAGCGCATCGATTTTCTTGTTAAGCTGCCTGATGGTGTTAGAATCAGCTTGCTGATTGTTAGGGATATCGAAGATGCTGTTTTTTCTCTGGTATTTTTCCTTGACCTCTTCATCGTTTTGTGATAGATTTACACTATCAATACCAACATGGGCGTTATTTTTACTATCTTCATTGATAGCTTGCCAATGTTGGTCTTTTTTTATTTTTTCGAATTTAATGTTGTAAATAAAATCCCCATCAGTTCGGTTTTGCACATTAATCAATAATTTATACGGCGTTTCTCCTATTACAATTTCTTTTTTGTAGTACTCCCATTTGATTACATTTTTGTGTTCCTTCTTTTCAGGTCCGGATCTTATGTATTCCGAATTCTGTAACAGTTTCGATAAATCTCCTTCATAGAATAGATTCACCTTTTTATTAAATGCATTAATCGATTTTGTTTGTTTGTCACCGTAAAAATTCTTTCCTGCGAAATCCTCGTGTGGCTTAGCTGTATACTTTCTACCTTTGCCGTTATCGAATTCAACATTTAACACTTCTCCGTTTTCAAATCTCTCTGTTAATTCTGTTCGCTTTTCTTTTTTTGTGAGTTTTTTCGTTTTGCTAGAAATTGAGAATACATCTCTGCCCTCTGAATCCTTACCCTTATACATGAATTTGATTTCATCATCGTTGTTAACAGCCTCTTCAAATTTATCTATTTCAGGATTCATTAAAGCTTCTATCCACATTTCTTGTGCTTTTTCCAGGATTCCTAGTTCTTCAAGCCACTTACCGCGGTATTCCCCTTTTAATGCGTTTATAACATTCTTGCTTAATGTGTTTAGCTTATCTACCGTAGACTTAATAGCCTTGAGGATTGTCTCTCCAAGGCTTTTATTTTTTTCTACAAGTGTTTTGACTGCTGCTTCTGCATCAGCATCGCCTTTCCAGAATACATCTGTAGCATCCGCTAGCAATTCATCTTCTGCTTCGGCACGCGATATATCCTTATAGTCATTCATGTACTTGTTGAGTTTGTTTTCATACTCAGCAAGATTTGAGTTATAGAATTCATCAAGCACGTATTTTTTAAATGCTGCATACTGCCTAGGTGAATTAACCTGGATATGGTGTGTTACCTCGTGCTTTAGAACATCAATAACTGGGCTATCTGATTTCATGGAGATGTGAATAGTTCCGGTTTTGTAATAGCCGTTTACTTCGCTACCTTCTGAATCTTCGATGTTCTCTTCGAGAGATATTTCAACACCAAAAGATTTAGCGAGTGTTCTATATGCGTTAATCATTGAATTGCTCATACTCACATTCTCACCAAGAGTCACTCTTCCGGCTTTAAATCCTATCGGTAGCTTTGACTTGTTTGTAATGATGTTGTTATCTTCTCTCTCAGCTTTCCCTATCTCATATATCTTTTTACGGATATCTGCAGGTACTAGCTCGCTTTGGAATATAGCCTTGTCAAGATTCTTGTAGTCTAATCCTCTTCTTCCAGAATCGTAGAAGTAATTAAATGCGTGTGCATAGTTTATAAACTCTTCGCCTTCCTTAACATCCTTTGCGCCTTCATCAAACAGTTTTTCTATCTCAGGATTTGTTTTCATGCCAATAGATGCTAGCATTTCTTTTTTGGCTGCATCCTTTGCTTTTGGCAATATTTCTTCAACATTGCTCTCGTATCTCGCTCCCATAAACGAGTTTAATTCTTTCTTGAAGTGCTGCGTTTCTCTAGCACCGCCCATTATCATTCCATTGTTCATTCTAGGCAGCATTCCTACGTTTAAGTCCTGTGTTGTCTCGTTTTGGATTAATTCAAGAGCTGGATTGTTATCCACTGTGAATAGTACATTTTCTACATCTGCACTGCTTCCTGTTCCCTCTAATATTCTAGCTACTGGGAATGATAGTTCATCAACAGTCTTTTTAGGAGTATCTGCTTCATATAGATACTTCCTTACTTCCTTTTCTCTATTCGCAACCTTTTGAGTTAAAAGCACGGATGCCTTTTCTCTATCGTATTCAGTGTTTAGCCCCTCTTCGGATCTGATAATAAAACTACCGGATACATTCTCTGCGCCTCTTATGCGCGATTTCTTTGCAGCGCTTAAGAGCACCTGATCATGTTCTGTTAATTCTCTTCCGGATTCAATTTTATGTTTTAAATCCAAAATAGCGTTATTCAGAACTTTACCGCCCTTAAGCCTGTTCTTGTCAATCGATCTAGCGAAATTGTTTGCACTGGACTTTTCAGACATAGCAAGACCTGCCTGCAGTATTTTTTCTTTATCTTCTGCAGACAGTTCAATATCCATATTTACTCCGCTAGGTCCACCAACAATACCACCTATCGCTGTACCTACTATCCCCTGGTACACAGCATCCGCAAGGTAGCCTGTAGGATTTTCTGCGATTTTCTTAAACGCATCAGGGTCGTAGAACCTATCAGATATAGGCTGCAGAATTGCATTCATGAATTCTTCCACACCTTCGGATGATGCAGCAAGACCAAGCTTAATTGCTTTGTATCTTATCTCGTCAGCAGCGGTTCCCTTTGCAAATCTAGCAGCCATTTTGTTAGCAAACTTTTCCGCGCTGTTATCCAAGAGTCCTCTACCTGTAGAGTTTCTCATGATATTTGATGTACTCCACATTTTTTCAGTTCCGATATTGATTCCTGCGTTTGTTAATCCTGTGCCCCACTGAGAATATATACCGGCGCCTGCAGCTCTTGCATCTCCTGCGCCTTGTCCGAACGCGTTTACGCCCATTACAGGCAGTATTCCTACACCTGTAAATTTACCTACAGCTAAATCAGCAAGGAAGCCTAGCGTTCCTTGCGCAATATCTATAGCAAACTTCTGACCAGCGCTAGGCTTTTCAATTACGCCCTCTCTTGGTTCGTTGCCGTTTTTATCTTTTAAGTATAGTTTCCTCTTAAACTTACCTGCTTTGGTGTCGTACTGCAGCTCTGTTTTATAAATACCTGCCTCTTTCGCCATGTAGTTAAGCGCTTCGGCTTTTTGCCTCGTTTTTTCTACGTATTTATAAAATCCACTAAATGCATCTCTAGCATCTTTTGACAGCTTGTCAGCGTCTAGCATTCCGTTCTTGATGTATCCTAGTTCGCTGTACCTCTTTAGATCCTGATGCATACTCTTAGGATCGAGTGTAGGTGTCGAGGTAACAGTCCACGCTGCGTTAAGCAGGTCAGATTTTTTAGATTCAACTAAGCCTTTAAGAGCATATAGCGCACGTCTATCCGAATTATTATTTACACCTGCCATCTGGGTATTGTTGAATATATCATTTGCACGCCTAACAGGATCTTTGCTTACATAATGCTTGTTATCTCCGTAGATAATTCTCTTTACTGCTTTTCTTGCAGCTGCTCTTGCCTCTGCAGGTGTATTTCTTCTAAACGCTATAGGAGCGTATCCCATTCTGGCAGCCTTTTTATACGTTTGAGATTTAACCGACTTACTTTTTTTAGCCTTACCTGTTAAAATCCCCTTCACTGCATTCTGGGCAATTTGAGCAGCAACACTAGGAACATATGATACAACTTGTGTTGATTGCTCTTGATAACTTCCACCTCTTCCTCTTCTTCCTTTTCGGCCGTGTCTACCGCCCCCAGAGCGCCGACCTGCTCTAGAGGCTGAGTCTTTTTTTAACTGATACTCTCTTTCCCAGTGTGAGTCGCTCACGCTGTCTCTTCCTTGCTGATAGTTAAAGTTTCTTTCCCAGTGACTATCTGATACATTATCTCTTTGTTTTTGGTAATCAAAATTCTTGTCCCAATGTGAATCAGCAACGCTGTCTCGCAACTTCTGGTAATCAAATGTTTTATCCCAGTGTTGATCAGCGACATTGTCTCTTCCCTGCTGATAATTAAAGTTCCTCTGATCAGTAAATCTATTGAACGCCGAATCATCTAATGACTTCATGGTTCCAAGTAGATTTAGTCCGTAGTTTCTATCTGCATTAAATCTGTCATATGCTAAACGTTCAAGCTCTGGTATCTTATCTGTTAAAGCTTGATTGTACTGATTCTGTGCCTGTGCCGCTGCACTTACCGCATAAGAACTAGCCCTACCACCTGTTAATGCTGCTTGGTTTGCAATTGTATTTTCATTAGCCCTGTCACCTAGCCTTGCATACTCTTTAGCAAGTGCCTGATATGACGCATCTGTCATAGGATCGTACTTGAAATTAGCTGTGTTATCCTGTGCCTTCTGTACAAGCGCTGCAATCTGCTCGCTGTATGCGCTTTTAAATGGATCTTTATTTGCCATGCCTTCCTCCTGGTTTTCTTTTTTATTACATATTACACTTGTATTTATGATTTTTCGCTCTCTTCATAATGCAGAAAACGCCACCAACTTAACAGTTGATGACGTTTCCAGTACATCCTACTACAACGTGGTAGTCGATTAACAAAATTATGATTCGTATATGAATAAATCACTTTGAGCTTGCCAGGACCCTCGCCTAACTTCATACACATGTCCTGCCACTACGGGCACTGTTATCGTACCGTAATGTTGATTGCGCTCTATAGTGTGCATTCCGATATATGCATCAATATTTTTGTCTTTGATGAAATTATATGCCGAGTCAGCTTGTGCTCGTCCAGTGCATACAAGCGTTCCATTCTGCGGCGCAGTCCACGTACCGCCTAGTGTAACGCGTTCTTGGGTTTTTGTTCTACCCCCCCCATGTACTATACCTATCATAACTTCCTCCTAGTAGTATAAAACATTTACTTCAAATTCTTGTTTCTGCAGCCCTGTTAATCTTCCATTTACTGCAATTTCAACACTTCTTTTTTTATCATCCCAAGAATAGCCGTAGAATACCGCAGTCCACACATCGTCTACTCCAGCTCTGTGTTTTGGATGAACTTGTGCAAGTATTACTTTGCTGTCCGGAGGCATTCCTAGTTCTGATTGTGGGACAGACCTCATTGCTACTCCGCCGTTTGTAGCCACAACCACATCTTTGGTTACGGTTTTTATTTCTTTCGTTGCTCCATGTACTGAACCTATGCTCATTAATTACCTCCTGCAGCGTCCTGCGCTTCTAAACTCATAGATTTTGTAAACTTGCAATTGATTCTGATATCTTCTTTAGGCTCTCTCGTTAGGTATACCTTAAGGTAGATATCGTTAGCTGATTGCTCGTACAGTCCCGACTCTGTGCTTGTCTCTAGTGCACATATAGGATATAGCTCTGGGCAAATCTTTTCAGGATATAGCTCTGGGAGCCATTTCTCATCTATTTGTTCTCCTACCGTATCTCTAGGTAGTGCTAGTTCAAATATGTATTTCGCTCCAGGGAATCTAGTTGAATCCATTAGCACAGAGTTTTTAGCAATTTCTATATCAATAATTACCACTCCGTTTCTATGCCCTCTAACAGGACCTCTGAACACTGTTTCTTTTTTGAATTCCGCACCTTTCGATACAACTAAATCTAAATCACATTCAAATGCATCTCTTTCGGATGGTTTGCCAAGCGCAAACCCCCTTCCGGTTGTTCTGAAATCAAACAGTTTGAAAGCAGATTGAAAAAACATGTGGCTCACTCCATCACCACCTAGTCCATCTGATGCATACAGTGCAAAACTGTGTGTATACGATTTATTAACTGCCACAGTTACATCATATGTTGATGTAACCCACCCAGATTCATCAGTATCTGTTTTGATTAGTTTTGTGGTGATGTTGGTCGGTTTGTAAGCTGATTCATTCGACCTTTTGATTTTGCCGGATAAGGTTATTTTATCTACTTTCTTTGCAGCGCCACTCACGTTTATAGGGAACCACCCAACTTGAACCTGTGCAGTTCGATAGCTTCCGCCTTTTTTCGCCGTTCCATCTGCATTTGACTCGTAAGGATTTTTAACTACCGTGATTCTTGGTTCGCCATAAAGTGCTAATTTTGTAATGCATTTACCACTTTCATTTAATGTATTCTTTTCGTTTGCAGCGCTGATGTATGCTATTAGCGGTTCATATTCATGATATGCTGGCGAAAAATAGTGAGTAGGCACTAGCACATCTGGGAGTTCAAATCTATAATTTAATTCATCTCCGCTTTCAGTTATAAAGTATGAATTTGGACTCTTTAATTCATTCACGTTTACTTTTTTGTTTTCACAAATAGTAACTGTTTTTAGCCTTACCTCTTCATCGTAGGTTGACGCATACAAATAGTAAGGCTTCATTTTATCTGTAAGCGTGCCATGAACCACTGGTGTTACCGTTGAGTATCCTGGTATAATGCATCCGTATCCCTCTTCAAGAGAGCTGTATTTTTTATCTACCGGGATGAATTCATATATGCATGTATTTGTCATTAATCTTCTACCTTTCCAAATGATAAACTGCCTGTTTCGGTATCAGGCATGAACGCAAATTTGCCAAGCTTTATACTGCTGAGGACCTCCGCATTTTGTATATACAGTTTGTTATCGCTCATATACGCAACTTCTATTCCTTCTTGCATGAACCTCAGTTTGTCATTATCTAGATTCATGGATATTCTGTTACCGCTTTTGCCTATAGATATTCCATTCTTATCTAGTCTTATAGTACTTATAATCTCGCTATACTTTTTATCCGAATCAAACTTTAGATCATTTATGTTTTTGAGAGCTTCGCTAAACTTAACATTTACAGCATTATCCGTTTGTGTTATTTGCGATTCAATATTAGCAATCTTGTCGTCCATATCGGCTGATGAGTAATATTCCGTCTTAATTTTCCTAGATATGCTGTCCGCTGCATCTGCAATTTCTTTTTTCGTCTGTCTGCTTAAGTCTTCAAGTTGCTTTAGTGTCTTTTGATGATTTTCTAAAGTCTTGATAAATGCATTTTTAGCTGCAGCATATGAGCTTGACACCTGAACATCCGAGTAGTAAAAGCTTCCGTCCGAGAAAACGCTTTGGTCCACATAGTATAGATTGTTTGTACTCCCTTCTATGTAGTTAGGTTCTGTTATAGTCCACGGGCTAGGTGGAACTTTAAGCGCTGGTTTCTCTGGGGTCTCTACCGCTAAATAATACCACCTAGTATAGGAGCTTACGCTTACGCCATTATCGCCTTTGACTTTCGTCCACTTATACGCTTTAGGATCTGCGCTAGCTACATCTTTAAAATCTGTGTAGATTCCTATATATGTTCTTCCGGTGCTATCCGTGGTGCTAAACCCCACTGTGCCATCTCCACTACTTGCATAAGCGATATGGACTCTAGGTGCTTCTTTATTCACCTTGCTTTCAGATGTTTCTTTTTTCTTGCTTGGTTCTTTTGATACGTTCATGATTTCCATAAGAACTTCATCTGCGAGTTTTCGCAAGTTTTCATCTATCGTCCTGAGTGCAAGGCTTTCATCTGACATATCTGTTCTATTTGGTACAGTTATCATGTTCTATCACTCCTACCTCTATAGTATCTTGTAAGTGATTCAATATCTGTTCTTCCCACTCCCTCAATTTTTATAGAGAGTTTCGCTTGCCTATTAGGGATAATTGGAACACTAAGCGTTTTCCCTCGCTCTGTTTCGCACTCGTATATTGGCTCCCATTCACCGTTACTACTTTGAGTACTTATCCTTAGTTGTGCTCCCGGCTGCATATCTAGTCTCATATTTATTTTCTTATAGGACTTCATATTCTCTACGAATTCATCGAACGGTCCGAATACAGCAAACCACTTAATATCATCTTCTGGGCGCTTTCCTGTAGTAGTCCAAATATTGCCATCTGCTATGTATATAAGCTCGTTATTCACATTAGCAAAGGCTGTTACTTTTGTTTCATCTTCCTTGTGCCATAGTCTGCGAAGTATATCGTAAGTAAAGATGTTATATTTGTTTTCGTTTTCATTTAGCATTGAAATATAATACTTCTTGCCATTGCTGCCACCGACAGCAGATTTAAAACGATAATCTCCGAACGCTTCGGATATCATTACCGGATATGTTCCGCCATCATAAGCCATTACGCCTGTTAATGAATGATAGTACAATACACCATTCACGATTACAGCCGATTTATCAGAGCCTTTTCTTATTCCGAAGCACTCAGTGCTGTATAGCTGATATTGGCTTGGCATGCTTCCGAACACTTTATGCATATGATGTTCTTTAAAAAAGATTAGGTGCGTAGGATATGCAGCACACCCTGTAAACTCACCATCTGAACCGACCTCTAGCGCGTATGAATCGTTTGCTAGCGACTGGAAGTAATTCCAGTTAAGTGGGTCTCCCAACTTACTAGCATAGATTGTGTTGTCCTCACTCCTACAGCCCCACAATCTATTATTGCTTTCCATGACGTAATCAAGGTCTGGAATCTCTCGTGCTAGTTTTACTTCCTCTTCAACATATGACTCCTGAGTCACATCATCGCTTGGCATTCTAAATGAATTCTCGTAAGTGGTAATTGTGCTACCTTCTATACTCTTAATCACGATTACCGTGTTATTGCCTGGTTGCTTTTTGCACCCTGATATTTCAATCGCATCACCAACAGAAAATTCAGATAGATCTGCGCCAACTAAATATATGCTGCCTGGCTTAATTGTTGCCGTGCCCTGCACTGATGCGTCCATGTGTTTTACAGTGTTATCTGTAATATCTAAATACACCTTGTCTGGCCATATGCAGATTTTGTTATTATGTGCAACCATAGTTTTAGGCATGATATTGTTTATTCGCTTTTGGTAATCCGTGCCACCTTTAGAATATTTGATAAACGTCCTTATCTCTCCGTCTACCTCGTATCTATCTATGATGTATGGCACATTGTTTTTTACGATGATATCTCTTGGATGTTGCACTGGCATATCTATGATATTCCTTGGTGCTCTTTGAGATAACACCGGGTACTTATCAGATGACAAGTTATACATATCTCGCATTTCGCCGTCATCTATTACAGCGTTTGCGTTATATCCTTTGAACTGCAACACCGACTGTTTGCCGTTTATTTTTGGCTGTATTTCCTTGAGTAGCATATTGCCTCCTAGAAGTAGTTTTTAATTCTTAAGTTCTTGTATCTGTTGCTTTTTGTGATGTAATAGTTACGTGCGTCTACTGCTCGGCTATTATATAAGCTCAGCCATGCATTAAATGAATCCCACTCTTCCATCGCTTGACAAGTCATAGCTGCCACATAGTACACATAAATTAAATCAAACGGCTTTTCTAGTAGCAGCTCTTCTGTTTGCGTGTCGCTAGTTACCTGCCTCTTCATGTCTTTTTCTTCGAGATTTAGCAGCTCTCTCTGAACTATATTTTCTATCTCGTTAACATACGCTATCTTTTCTTCGTCAGTGCACGTGTTCGGACAACGATCGTTAACCGTCTTAATTACTTCTGCTGTATTCATATTTAACCCTCATTTACCTTGTTTTTGAGCGATACCCAGTCAGTAGCTTTAATGTCTCCACCAGAAATTACGTTTAAAGCTAGTGTCCTTCTTAATTCATTATGCTTTTCAAGCGTGATAAGTTCGTCCTCTTCAATAAACATTAAGCTGCTACCAATTTTTTTATTGATAAAGCGTATAAGTCTGTTTACCTCAGTACTTGTTAAGTCGATTTCGTTTTGCGCATTAACAACGCTGTCATACTCGAAGCGATGATATGTATACACTGGTACCGCTAGAGAATAAGATATCTTTGTTGAATCTGTAGCATAGCCTTTTATCCTGATTAGGTATTCAGTATTACCGCTAGGCAGAGTTATTGTGAGCTTCGGTTTATACTTAGTTGTTATAAGCCTCGTCCACTCTCTTTCACCAATCTTATATTCAACATCGTAGCTCATTTCGTCTCTGTCATCATTTACAAGCCAATTGATAACAGCATCTTTAGTTCTGATAACAGATTCAATGCTTTTGATAACAGGAATTGCAACAAACCCCATTTCTCTTGTCTTAACAGTTTCAGCCCATGACTTTATAACCTGGGAATCTCTATAGATTTCAACTACGACTTCATAGTCAGTAAAAGCTTTGAGGTTCTTTAGGTTTACAAATGCGCTTTCATTTCCTGTTGTCACGCTCTCTTCTCTATATTCTGATTCCTGCGCAGCTTTGTACTTCGCTTTTATAGTGCGTTCCCACCCGGTATTCACCATGTGAGATACGTTTACCTGGATGCTACTATATGTATCTGATTCAGCTTTTATAACTGCGCTACTTGGTTTAAGTGAATCGGATACAACAGTCTCTTTTAAAACGTTGTCCTTGCGTTTAATAAGCGTTCTAACATCATATCTACAGCCTGTTGTGAGTTTTTCAAACTTTCTCGCCTTTGTGCTTACACCTGCAGGTAGTTCTTCTTCTCCCATGTACTGAAAATTTCCTGCACCTGCTGGTCTTATATACCACTCTAGCGTTCTAGTGTATGAAATGTTTGAATTAACCTCTTCAACCGCTATTAGTTCGCTTTCTGTAGTAGTTGTAGTCAGCTCTCCTTTTGCGGTAGGTAGTGCAATCACTGAGTCAAACGAAGTTATTTTGTAACCATCTACGAATTCCTCTACTGATATTTCATAGCTAGTGTTAGCTATAAGGTCATTAAATGCCCTGCTGCAATCTCTACTGCTGTTAGATACGGTTTTATTTCCAATATGTTTCCATGCCTCACCTTTTGCCTTATGCCAAAAACGGAGCTCTTTTTCATATCCTGTAGGTAGTCCGCTTATATTAACTATCATTCCGGATTCAGTAATATCTTTTAGTGTTAATAGTCCGGCTGTGCTTAATGGCGGTGCCGGTAAAGCTCCGCCGCTTTCCCACACTCTCTGTCCGTATCTAGGTTTGTTTGATGTTAGTACAATCTTGATATGGGCATTGCCAGAAACACGTTTAACAGCATAATACGGCGTCGAATTACTAATACCTGACCATCTTATAGGCTTATTCTGTTTTAACCTCGTAGTGCCCATATATTGTCCGTCTACGTACACCGCCATATCTAAATACCACCCATACCACGACTGCCTATAGTCTAAACCGTGGATATATGTGTTTATACGGTAATACATATATGCGCCATCACGATAATAATCTGTTGTGGCAGTAAGTCTGATTCTGGGTCCACTATGTATCACCCATTGATTAAATAGAGTTGTTGCCATATCATCACCTACTTATATACTGCAAAGCATTTAGCCTCACTCCATGCACCGCCAGCATAGTATTTAACCTTACCGCTTACGCTATCTAGCCAGAGCAAACTCTTATCTTCTGGTTCAGTTCCTGATATAGCAACTTCCGGCTTATTTAATACCTTAACTTCTGCACCGCCTATGTAAAGTAAGCCTTTTGACTTATCAAATCCTAGCTGTCCTTCTTCAATTCCATCTTTACCGTCCTTGATTGGATAGATACCCTTTAATCTAGTTTCAAGGCTAGATGCTGTTATAAGCGATGTAACATCGAAGTTACTGCCGGTTATCTCGTTAGCTATCTGCACAAATGCGCTATACAAGTCATCTAGATATCCTTGTTTTTCCTGGATGTTATCTAGAATCTTATTTGCCTGTGCGATGATACCTGCGGTTTCGCTTGCTCTTAACTTCTCTGCTCGTTCCCTTGCTTCTTCGGCCGCCTTGTATGTTGATACCTCTTTTACAAGCGCAAGAAGTACCGGATAATACTCTTCCTTTTCAATTTCAGTATTATCTATGTTTCCATCTGATACGTTATATGTGAATCTTGATGTAGTCATCTTCTTGCCGTTTGTGTATATGGAAATATCCACGAAGTACAAACCTACAAGTTTTGTGACTTCTGGAACCGGCTTATATGTTAGAAATCCTTGTGCTGCATCTTCGACTGTTAAGTGGTCTCCTATGCAATCAACAAAAGCTTTTCCGTCCGGACGGATAATTTCGATTGTTACAGCGGTATACTCCGAAAAGTCGAACGAGCTGCTGCCATTAAGCAGTTTGATATCATCTATTGCTGCATCGTCATCGAACTGTACCAGGCCATTAACAATAATGGACTTCACTTTGTTTACATCTACCGTTACGCTGATTCTTTTCATATTGTCTCCTTAATAAATTAAGCGAGAGCCTCAGCCCTCGCTTTACACAGCGTTATAGCTGCCTTATAGCCTATTCTCGAGTTCCTTGTACTGCTGCTGTGCCTCTTCTTCGTAGTCAGCGGCAAGTCCTGCCTGCTTCATCGAGTCCTCAATAACAAGCTGTACCTTTCTCGGTACCATAACCTTGACACCTCTCTTAATCTGATAGTTCTTGCCGTTAAGTGTAACTACTAGATCATCAGAGTATTTGTCTGAATCCTTGAACAGCATAATCTCAACAAGTTCTTCTAGGTAATCATCGCTTACCGGAGCAGTATTTTCAGTAACCTCTTCATCTGCAGTATTTTCTACTGCCTCAGTAGCCTCTTCATCTGTCATAGTTTCAACAGCTTCTAGCTCTTCATTTTTCTTTGCCATATTTGCCATAATTCTTTCTCCTTATATCAATATTGCTAGCCTGCAGAATTACAGGCTAGCTTTATGAATTAGTTTGGATCAGATTCCAGTGTTACGCAGTGCTCACATCTTACGATGTAAGGGCTAACTAGAAGCTCTGCAGTTTTTGCAGCCTTCCATCCAGCAGTTGCTCTCTGATTGAGTGGATCTGCCGTTCCTGCTGAACCCTTCTGCTTAACAATCATCTCGAGTCCGCCACCTTCAATCTCGGTAGTTCCGTATGCGTTAGCACCTAGGAATAGTGTTCCATAGATTCTAGCTCCGGATGTGCTCTTCTCGTTGAAGATTTTAGCCTCTGTAGACTCGATAAATCTTACTCCTGCAATCTTTCCAACCTCTCCCTCGAAGATCTGAGTTGAACCTGCATACTTCGATGCATCAATCCATGCCTCATCAGACTGTAGGTCGTACGAGGTATCAGGATTGATGATAGCAACGTAGTACTTGTCAATCTTTGGCGCGTTAGCATTCTTAAGAATTCTAGCAGCTCTCTTGACTGTATCTACTGTTAGTTTGTCATCCTTGGTTAGTGCCGCTCTTGCCGACTTGCCGCCTGCGTAAAGTACGTTGGTGCCTGAGTGCATAACCTCTCTTGTAACTGTATCAAGTGTTCTTCCTGCCTGGTCAGATAGTAGCTGCTGTGACTCTAGAAGGTTGTTATCTAGTGCCGTGAGAAGCAGCATGTCTGATAGAGTTACGTAATCGCCGTACTGCTTGATTGTTGCAGATACCTCTGTCATCTGGAGCTTTCTTCCGTCCGGTGTTACACCCTCTGTAAGTGGTGTTAGTGCCTTTGGAAACGGCTTGTACTGTCTGAATTTAATAACCTTACCGCCATTCTTTGGAATTGGTCTCTTCTGTGCAAACTGGTCGTGAATTAGCTGCGGACCTGTGAGCCTGATAAGATTTTTATCGTAGTACTCCTTCATATCCGGCGTCAGATTGCTATCTGTAGTGATATTTGTGTTTGGATTTCCGAAAAGGAAATAGTCTCTGATATTCATTTTTCCCCCTTTTCCTCAGTTAGAAGGTAACGGTTTCACCTCTAGCTACTCGCTTATTGATTCTATCCATATCTTCGTTACTGAGATTGCTAATGTTCTTCTTGACCTTTAGCGGAGCTTTAGACTGCATGCCGTTTTCGCGCGGCCTCAAGCCTCTTGCTCTCACCGTGTCAATAGTGTTCTTCCTGGTTTCCTTGGTAGCCATCTGAATAGCGCCAGAGATTAGCTCCTGTATATGTGCTGCTTCAAAAGCTTTTCTTACACTCATTCCAGATTCAAGGTAGCTCATGAATTCAGGATTCTCGCTAGCCTCTTTCTTAAGGTTGAAGTGTGGATACACATTTCTTAGTTCAGCGGATTCTGATTCCCACTGCTCATACAGTGCGTCTGCTTGCTCTTTAGCAGCTCTTTTTCTCTGTTCTGCTTCAAGCCTTCTGTTTTCCGCCTCGAGTTTCTTCTGGTATTTGTACTGCTCGACTGACAAGCCTTCTCTTTCTGCTCTTTCTTCTAGCAATTCGCCATCTTTTGCGATTGCTTCTTTGAGTCCGTTAAGATTACCAGGCTCGATATCGTACTTGTCATATAGTACAAATAGCGCATCTTCATATTCACCAAGTCGGCTTCTATCTGCTTCTGCGTTCTTAAATCTCTTTGAAAGCGTGTCCTTAACGCGCGCATCGTATAAGTCTTTATACTTTCCTTTGATTAGTTCTTCGAACTCTGCAGATAGGTCTTTGGGCTCATCGGCGTTTTCGCCCTCTGATGATTCATCGTCTGCTTCTTCGCTATCGTCATAGCTATCGTCAAACAAATCATCATCTTTCTTTTCTTCAAGGGCTGTGCCCTCTTCACCACTGGTAGCGACACCAGTATTACCGCTTGTTCCTTCGCCGCCCTCTCCATCGAAGAGGTAAAAATCTCTATATGTCATTGTTCCTCCTGCGGCTTACCCGCGAGCATTTATCTTTACGGATTTATGATATAAAAAAATTATTTATTATTCGACTACGGCATAATCACTTTGATGTTTTTGGGGTATCCCTCTTCAAGAATCGTTAACATTTTGCATGCAAATGTATATATGATTCTTGCGTATATCATTTCATTTACGTTGTCCGGATGCGATGTAAAGCTAATTACTACATCGCCTGGATTAATATCGATTGAGCTTTCTAATCTTTCGACCATATCCGACACTGTATGCACCAGCGTGCTTATTGCAAAGCACACGTGACTTTCGTCCGCGTGCTCTTTGATATCTAGCGCATACGTGATTTTGCCTTGTTCATCTCTCTTACTCGTCAGTTTTGCTGATGTCATGACCTTCTCCTACGCTTGCCTGGTTACTTGCTCTATCTCTGATGTTTGCCGCTCTAGTGTTTACCGGCCTATCTATACCGCGCCTAGCCTCATATGCGGCAGCGTTTAACTGCGGCGCTACTTCCATTCCTAGAGCCTGCTGTACCTGAGATGTGAATTCGCCTGCTCCAACTGTCTGGTCTAGCATTCCTGCCATCTGCATGGCGATGCCAGCTAACTGATTCAGTTTTTCATTTAGATTTCCGTTTTCTCCCACCTTCCTGCGGAGTTCTTCCACTCCTTCAAAGTCCATAGCGTCTAACAGCATTCCTGCTTGTACATAGTTGTTTGGATTGAATACCCCCATTCCGTACAGCTCTTTGACCGTCTCATTTTGCGATGCTCTATTAAACGCGTTCTTTTTGGCAGCGGAGATTTTAACATCGAATATAGGTTTCTTTACGATCTCTGGCTGTCCTGTAACGTCATCTATTGTTGTTTCCTTGAGCAGTGAATTTTCAAAACTAATGAATTCGTATGATCCGCCCTCTCCGTCAATTCTGAAACAACGAGGCTCATCATAGAACTGTCTGATTAATTCTATAATCTGCTTAACCAGCCTAACGTACGCTCTGTACGAGCCACCTATCATGTCACGAGATAGCTTTGAACCTGCCTCTTGCAGTGCTGCAATGGCGCTAGCCGCCGTTACACCTGCGGCCGTACTTCCCTGCGAGAAGTCGCGATTGCCCGAGGTTTCTTTTAGCTCTTCTTTTTTCATCTCGAGGTAATTCATAACAAGCGATGGTAGCGGCGTTGTTTGAAACTGTTTGATATTCCCTTCTTCAATTCTGCCGTTTACCTCAAAGAAGTCTTGTGAATAATCAGCTACTTGCTCTGGGTTTACTCCTGAATTCTTGTTAATAGCCCATCTTGGTTTGCCAACAAGAGCAGCATTCTTTGCGACAATCTGATCCATCTTGTTTATGACCATCTGAGGAGATTTCATAACATCGATATATCCGAAGCCTAGCATTTCAGATTCAACCGGGAATAGGTTATCCACAACGAACGGATATTCGCCTGAAATGTAATATCCGCTCTCTAGATACTCTTCGCAGTTTTCAGATGCAAAGAGTACGTGACCGTCTATAAATTTGCAGTAGTGTACTATCGTTCTACCCTCTACAGTCTGCTTGTAGTACCAGTCATATACGACTGTCCTGTTTGATGCTGAATCGTCACGCTCTGTATCATACTTCACGATTTCAGCACCTGCAGAATTTGATAGCACGCCTTCTAGGTCTGGATACATCCCTACAAGGATATCGTTATCCACGGCGTCTATTAGAAATATGTTTGGCGAATCCTGGATATATTTAATTCCTGGCTCCCATAATAGATTTAGAACATCTATTTGCTTTACGGCGATATCACCGGCGCCGTTATCTCTTGTGTTATCCCAGTACGTAGCATATACGCAGAACCCTTGTTTTAACTTATACCACCACGCATCACTATATATTTGCTGAAAGTCGCAGTTGTCTAGGATGCATGGCACAATCTTTGATAACGACAATGCAGAACCTTTGTCACTCTCTTCACGTGGAAGTAGGTTAGGCATAGGATAGTTATCCATAGCGTCAGCGTGTTTGTTGGCAAGCGAATTAAACATCCATGCACTTTCAGGCTTTGGATCGTTTTCTTTACCTTGTGCATCGCCTATAACTTCCCACTGTTTGAACTGCCACCACTTTTCATTCTCAACGATGCGTTTCTTGAACTTTTCAAGATTCTGCTTGTACTTTTCATACGTGTTCTTTGCCTCTCCTATAACCTCTTCATCAATGATTCCTTTTCGGCCATAGTTCGGGTCCCACTCTTTGCCTTCATCTTCGTTAAATGCTCCGTAATCCGTTTCCGGCTCTTCCTTCGCATCTAGTGATGTTGGTTCTGGTTCCTGCTCTATATAGTCTGGCTCTTCCTCTTCATCTTCGATAGGTTCTTCGGCTGCTTTCTTTGGGTTTATTCCTAGCCTCTTCATAAGCTGTTTATCTCCCTCGGCTTGCGCCGGATCTTCTTCGGGTTCATCATCCTCAATCGGTTCAGGATCTCTTAATGGTTTAGCCTTCTCAACTTCTTTAGCGTTTTGCTCTTTTAGTTTCTTCTTGTCTTTCATATTCGCTCCTTACATGTATTTGAAAAAGTCGTATCGTCCTAGCTGTGCAGGAATCATATTTAATGGGTCGTGTGTTCCGTCTGTTCCCTCGTATAGCTTTGCTCTGGCGTCTCGTCGCTCATTTATAGGTGATTCCATGCATACGTATCTCCATTCGTCGTATATATGGTCTTCCATTTCGGTATTGATATCCTCTACCTTGGTTTCACTGTAAATTAATTCTGGTACCGTTCTTATGAAGTCCTTGCAATTCGAAAAACAGTAGAACATTGGTATTCCGTTTTCGTCAAAAGCTAATCTATAATGGCACTGCATTTTACCGGGTATTCGTGTATGGTCTCCCTTCTCCCAGTACACACCAGCTTCCATGAAGGAATCGGCTATTGATTTACCGCCGTTTTCCTGGAATATCGCAGGATCTGCAACTGCTGCTATAGTTCTGCCTTTTAAATTCGGATCTGATTCCTCGATTTCCTTTATTGCTTTGGCAATCTTTTCAGTAGTCCATTTAACGCCGGTGTTTGGCTGGTCTGTACAGCCGTATAGTTCGTTGATTCTGTATAGCCTATTGTCGTTATCTACTGCGTACCAACCTACACTAAATGGCTTTGAGTATCCCCAGTCAAAACCTCTAAATATTCTCCATGTTTCAGGAATCTTGAACGGACTTATGACATGCGTCCACTTACGGTCTAAATAGTGCTCTATCTCGTCGCTCCATTCTGTGAATACCTGTCCGCTAAATGAATTCCAGTCTCCGTACAGCAGTGCTTTTTTGTCTGCCTCCGGGAGCATGGCTAGATTTGCGATGTAGTACGGATCGTTTTCTAGTAGCTTTTTATTATCAAAGACAGTTGATGGTACAAACATGCGGCTACGTACGCGCTCTATTAGCTCGCCTGTTGGGGTAACGATTTTATATACTCCCTTAATGCGAGTCATAGGCGGCGCAGGTGTTATAAATCTCTTTTTTACCCAGCCATGACCAACTCCCCCAGGGTTTGCGCTAGCTCTTATATACACCCTCGTTCCCGGTGCTGTCGGTCTATTACGTGACATTAGATACATGTACTGTGTACGCGTAAAATGCGTTAGCTCATCGAATGCGATAAAGTCATATGCCTTACCTTGATAGTTATATTTATCTGTTTCTCTTTGCAGATTTCCAAAATATATTTTTGCTCCACTTTCGAATTTCCAGACATATTTAGACTCGTTGAATTTTGCACTCGGAAAGGCTTTTGAATATAGGTTTATGGATCTATCCATAAGCTCCGAGAGCTGCGGAAATGTACGCCTTAAGATTAGTCCTTTATAACTTGATATATGCACTTGCCTTAGTGCCTCGCATAGTATAGCGTCACTCTTTCCGCCTCCAGCTGCACCGCCATATAATACTTCGTACTCTGGACGGCTCATAAATACTTTTTGACGTGGCTGCGGCTCCCATGCTATTTTCATTCTTCTACCTCCGCAACCTCTTCATCGCTCAAATTAACAAGTACGATACTTTCAGCCTCTTCAACGCTGATATTTTTGTTTTCTGCCTCGGCTTCAAGTAGCTTAACTTTTCTCTCTTCGAGTCTAATTCTTTTCTTCGCAAGCTTAAGATTTTCTTTTTCTTGGAACGTGAGGATAGTCTCCATTGACCGCCTCATTTTTTCAATCGCCTGCAGTGCATTAGCCGCATCTTTTACCTGCTTAAAATCTACTCTCTTATATTTCTTCTCAACGGTTTTCTTTGATACAGGAAAACCATCTGAATTGTATTCAGTTTCTTCAACCAGATATCTATTGAACTGCTTTGGATCTAAAAGAGCGTCGCTCATTATATTAGACAAGTTATGTACTATGCCTATTTCTTTAGACAAGTCTATAGATTCTAATTTAGATACGCGCTCTACAGCTTTTCCGACAGTATCTGATACATATTTCCTGCGCTTTTCTTTCCACTCGTGACGGCGTGCGTATTCTGAAACGGTGCGCGCCGATGTTTGGTATTTAGCAGCCAGTTTCGCATATGATGTATTCGTTGTTATGTATTCTACTTCGAGCTTGTTCCAATCCATGATTTCCTCCAGCTTTATTATGCCTATCGATATACGTTTTTTCGCCTGCTTCAAAATTTTTTAAAAAAGTTTTGAAAAGGTGTTGACAAGGTGTTAATGTGGTGATATACTTTAGACAAGCTAAAGGAAGAGGTGAGTAAAACGTGGATAAACGAACAGCACACATACACTTAAAAACTACCCCAAGAATTAAAGAAGCTGCCACAGAACTAGCAGCAAAGGAAGGTAGAACACTAAGCAATTTTATAGAATCTCTGTTGGTTGAGCAGATTCAAAAAAACAAAAAATAAAAAATCGAGCCGCTGCAACGGCTCGAAACACCCTAAAAATTACCACCCCTGATAATTAAAAGGAGCTATAATTATGTTAAACGAAACTACAAAGAAAATCAACTGCAAAGAATATTTGAACTCGCTAGATTGCTGGTACGGAATTAGACCAAATGGTGAAGAGTATTACACGGCTTACTGGTTCATGAAAGATTCTGACGGAGTGTCATCCGTTCCATATGCAGGAGATCTTGAAAACGGTGTGCGCATTGGAGCTTTTGAAACTAAAGAGAGCGCAATTGAAAAGATAAAGCTATCTGCTGCACCTGATAGGGCAATAGTATTATACGAGCGTGAGAGTTCGGAAGCTGGCAGTGATTTATACTTCTCATTCACACCACAGGAAATTATAAAGGCGGCTTAATAAAAACGAGGGGATCCCCCTCGTTTTTTCTTGCTTAAAAATAGCTCCAGCCTGTAGCGCCTATTTCTATACCTACTTGAGCATTTAACATTATAAATATAATACCATCCATTAATGCGTTCATTTCTTTTCCACCTTTCCGCTTTTTGCATCAAAAATTAATTCGCTATCTCTATACTTATCCACAAGCTCGCTAATGTTCGCCATACTGAGATTGTTCTCATGCATTAACGCTAGGATTGTTTTTTCATTGATTGCTACTTTTTTTCTATCTAGCATTAGCTGCCTAGTGAGTCTGTTTATATCTTTTGTTTTGATTTCGAGAGCACGCTCGTAATTTTCTTTGAGTTTCTTTTGGTTATTCTTTTCTCTAGCTAATCTCCACACGAGCGTTGATATTTGATTTCTCATTTCATCGCTATAAACTTCGTGCAATCTTAATTCTAAATCTGGGGAATCTTGGTAGATTTCGTAGCACTCAAAAAGTTTCTTGGCGTATCTACATTCAGTTCCCCCTTCTTCACATTTTTCAATCTGTTTTCGGTGTTTTTTCTTTGTGTCAAAAAAATGCATGCAACCTTCACACGTGATCGTGTTTTCTTTATGCGCCATAAAGAAGGGGCATTTAATGTAATAGCTCATCATTCCCTCCTCATTCTGATTAGCACGCTAAATCCGAGGCCGTCCCCTGGATCTTCTGAAAAGAATCCGACCTGCCTGCCGTCGTGTTCAACTATGCAATCTGTGAATACATATTTAGTTTTATTATTTTTATTTATTAACTTTGAAATAAATCTTCCGTCTCCGGGATCGTTTATGATTCTCTCTACTTGCCCCCTTGTAAATGTTCTATCCGAAACAATCGGTTCTGGTTTTTTTAAACCTAAAGAACCGCCCCAACATCTTTTGCTTTTTCCTTGTCTTGCCATATACAAGGCTTTTCCTGTAATTCCTGTTTCGCTAAATCTAAGTTTATCTGTATTGCAGTATCCGGCTTTCCACTTTTTTTCTAGAACATCTCTATCTGCCCCTTTAAAAATTATGTGGATGTGGCATCTTGCTTTTGAACCTGTATCATCTCCTTTGTGATTTGAAATTACATATACAAATTCAACATCTTCTTTTCCACGCTTTGCCATTTCGTATCTAACGCGGCGCGCGTAATTTCTAACGTCTCTTAATGCCTCATCTCTGTTAGCCGGAAGATGTGCATCATCGTATGTAGCGTCTACGCTGTAATCGCCTTCGCTAAAATTAAGATTGCACAATCTTGCAAAATATCTCTGTGCTCTTTTAGAGTTGAGATTTTTTTGTGCCGGTGTAGATTCTTTTACCTTCCTTGCTCTCTCATATTTTCTTTTTCTTGGCGATACATTAAATATTTCTATTTCTTGATAATTTCCGCAGTTATATTTTTTAGTTCTAATCATATCTATATTTTCGCTAACTTGTTAATACTCAATTGAACTTTTAAACCAGCTCGTGGCTGGTGGTTGTTTTCTCGTTTTTTATATTTTTCTTCCTATATATATGAGGCGGCGAATATGACTACTTAATTATGTTGTGCTCTTATATGTATATTTATTTTTTAGAAAGGATCTTTATGTTCGCCGCCGTCATAGCGATTTAGTTATATGTATATCCAATATAGGATCACTATGCATCCTGCAGAGATAAGTAAATCTGCTGCTAGATATAGTTTGTTTGCTTTTTCCATTTTGTTTAGCGCAGTGAATAACAATGCGTTAACGCCTGCTATAATTCCTAATATCCATAATGTAAGTATTAAGTCGATCATTGTTTACTCCTATATATATGAAGTAGCGGACGTTGGTTTGAGAGATTATCATTTTTACATCATTGTTTGCCTTATAAAAATAACTTATGGTGTCCGCTACTTACATAGCATATTATTTTTATGTTGTTTGTTTCGCTCTACTGCCCTAAATCATCATTTGGTTTGTTTGCTTTTTCACTCTCTTGATATCGATTTTGTCATTCTTCCTCGTTATCGTTATTTCGCTGTTTGCGATATTAACTTTCGATTTATCGATCACATTAGCTCTTACGAGCTCGCATGTTCTCTTCACAAGTTCAATACCGGAATTGCACAACGGTTGAAGTTGCATTTCCCTCGATTGCTCGCCACATAGCATCTCAACATTTGCGTTCATGAGCCTGTGCCACTTCTCTTCATTCTCGCAATCGCATCTTGCTGTTGCGATTTCATCCGCTTCCTCTTGTGTTTCTGCTGCAACTAAATGTAGTTGCCCACAATCTCTACAAAATCCTTCCATTTCGTACTCCTTTTACTACATTTCAATACAAACGTTCTGCCACTTTTTATAGGCGTCAAGATAGCACTCATTCTTATCTCCGTTATATGTAATTTCGTAATACATGCCGTCTGATACGTTGGTGCTAACTAAAGCCTTTGCGTTCTGCAAGGTTTTACAGAACCAAACAACAAATACATCATCTGTTGTGATTTTGCCGTTCTTGTCGGTTGATTCCACTCTGTCGTTGTAATAATTTCTTACAAATTCTTTGCACTTCTTTATAAATTTTCTTTCGTCCATTGTTCGCTCCTTAATAGTTCATGTATATAACTTCTGTCCGCTTTCTCGAACACTCTGCAGTTGTCGTTTTATATTCTTTTCGCCAATCAACGAGAGTGTTGTTGTAAATCTCGTTTTCATACGCAGAAATCATAATCTTACAGTCACTTTCTTTGGCAATTTTTAGCAGCTTCATGTGCTGCTCGTCTGTCATTTCGTGATTGTAAAGGTACTTCTTCCGCGTGTCCTGCAGATACGGTGGGTCAATATAGATAAATGTGTCTTTGCCATATAAGTCAGTTATAAGTTCGAGTGCATCCTTATTTTCAATCTGTGCATTTTTTAGCCTTTCGGCTGCAAGCTGTATCGTTTCTGGGAGCTTTGCCCACGCTTTTGCGGGGTTGGGGCTTGTAGTGCCTATACCTCGCCTGTAACCGTTCTTATACTTGTTGCCACATCCGAACCCCTGCCAGCACTTAACGGCAAATCTTCTTGCACGCTCGATAGATAACGCCTCTTCTTCGCTCTCTACATACACCATTGTGTATTCGGTACGCGAGTATGGCGTAGCATCTATCAATCTACAGAGTTCTTCAGAATTTTTTCTAACAACCTTAAAAAAGTTGTAAATATCATCGTCAATGTCATTCAAAATCTCGTTGTACGCAGGCTCTTTGTTTAGGAACACTGCACCACTTCCTAGAAATGGTTCGCAGTACACCTTGTGAGATGGTATGTGCTTTATTATCCACGGTGCTAATCGATTTTTAGCTCCTGGATACTTAAGTAGCGTTTTCATTTTGCATTTCTCCTTAGTTGTCAAAATTTACAGTTCGTACTTCCTAATTGGCATCCACGCCACAACGCCGTCTACACATTCGTCAGTTCCACCAAGATATACGCATCCGTTTTCATCTTTTTCGAAGTAATCCACCCATACATTGTCACCATCTGTAACAAGTACGTCCTCTTCATAACTTGGTAAATTTTCTAATATATAATCCCACCCGAGTTCTTTGTATTCTTCCTTTTCCTCGTCATTTAGTGGTCTTGTTATTATTTTTCGCCAAGGTTCAAGCTCTATTGGTTTTTCTGCAATTAGATTCTCGCAATCCTCTTTTAACCAGCGCTCTATTAGCGCTTCGCACATTTCTATATCATTAGCACAGGATTCACATTCTCTATCACAAACCGTAAATTCTGTTTCGCCATCGCTCACCTTGCGTAAAAACTCGGCAAGCTGATATGGTTCCATTTCTTGGATTAGTTCATAATTAGTCATCTGCATCTCCAATTAATAGTTCCCTATCATGAATTTTGCTAACTCCTGATATTCATCTTCTGTTAGCATTGCTCTTTTAAGTGGCGTTCCGTCTTTATCAAAGGTCCTTATTTCATATCCCGGTTCTTTTCCATACCAGGATATTTTTATAAGTTTCTTTTTTCTGCCCTTGCTATCTGTTGATAGAGTGGCTAGTTCTTCTATGATTTTGTAGTCCATTTGCTATTCCTTGTTAACTGTCTCTTTAATGCATCAGCGCACGCCTTACATAGAACGTGTACTTCTTGCTTTCCGTCTGAATTTTCCAGTATAAGTATTTCTCGCTTCTCTCTTGCGGTACCGCAACCGCAAAGCTCACAGTAATTTATATTCATTGCTTCTCCTATATGTAGTGCACATCAATTCCATACTGTCTAGCTGCTGTTTCTTCAATTCGGCAACCTCTAGCTACTAGCCAATCATGCGCGAATACCGCCATATCTGCAGTAGATAGTAGTTTTAATGATTCCGCCAGATAGTATAGTGATTCCGATTTCACGTTCTTATCTTTGATTTCTTTTTCAACCTTGTTTTTATCTAGTACCGAATCTATAAAGGTTGCCGCAGGATTAATTTCTCTCTTAATTCTTTCTTTAATCATTGTTCTTTCTGCAGCTATTTCTACATCCGTTTTGCCCGCCATTGGCTGCGAGATAAAAAATAGTTTAGGTAACTTTGTGTTTAATTTTTCTTCAATGTACGCATCCATTGTTATTTCGTCGTTTGTTTCGTAGCTCATGCTTATCTCCTTAAAACATTTCTGGTTCTTCGCCTTCCCTGGCGCGTAGTTTGTCGTATTCTTCTTCTCTAGCGTTTATCTCCGCTTTTAGGTTTTCGTTAACTTGTTCAATCATTCTTCTTGTTGTGGTGCTTACTTTTTTTATAATGTCTTTATTTTTTAAGATTCTTCTTTCGGCTTCCCTGTTTGCGTATACCAGCATTCGCATTTTTTCTCTTCCTGCTGGGTCGTAGGTGCAGCGCCAATCATTACAGTATTCGCATTCATTACAACATTTACCACAGATGGTCCCCTTAATTCGCCTGCACCAACGAAACGACCTGTTGTCATTTGGTGTTCCGTGTTCGTGTCCGCACCTGTCACACACACATCCTACGTTTACCATCTTTTGCGATCTACTTCCTCTAAGATTCCTGCTATTTCTTTTCTAACTTCCTCTAGCTCCTCATAAGTCATTCTGAGGTAGCCATTTGACGCACTCAAAATTAAGAATTCTTCCTTATTTGCTACATAGGCAATCCCTTTTTTCACAGACTCATACGTTAACGTGTCGTCTATTGAATCTGCCTTATGTAGTATTTGATTTACATTTAAATTTATACTTGGGATGGTTGTCGTTGATTTCCATCTATTCATAAATAGTTCCTTCCTATAAGGATCATCCAGTCATTACGAGCTTGTTCTGGCGTCATTCCCTCGTCTATCTTTTCTTCTTCGTATTTCTTTTGATAAAAGCGTCTTAGTTTGATGTTCTCTTCTTGTGCCCACTTGCTGCAGTTCATATGTAGCTCTTCGTGGTGCTCATGGCACACGTCCACTTGAAAGCCTAGATCTATACTTATTTGGCGATTAGACCCTCCGAAAACCTCATGCCTTTCAGCATAAGGTTTTCCACAATACGCGCAGAATCTACTTGCTTTATCCTTATATCCGTTTTGCTTCTTCTTTTTCTTCCTGGTCTGCGGCTTTGGATAGGCGCATGTTTTGTAATACTCCATCATTTGGCTAGTCTCCTAATCGAATGTAATTGTTTGCAATTCTTCATCGCTCCAAGGTTCTATATTTGACAACACACTTTTTTCTTCGCATACTTCTAGTCTAGGTTCTTCATAATCAGTGAACTCTCTAGTAATAGCTGATTCAGATACAATTCCTTTAAAATATTTTCTTCGTCTTTCAATATCCATGTCGCGCCTCTCTTTGTACAGTCACCTTGCCATCTATGCGTTTGAGATTTACATATCCATCTGATGTTGTTATTTTCGCTCCTGCAATCGTGCCGCTATCGACCATTTCATGCGCTAGCTTAATCACTTTGATAATGCAAGGTTCAATAGGTTTAGACTTATCCACGTTTAACCTCGCTTTTATCTGCACCCTAGCGCATATAGGAATATGTGCAGCGTAGGGAATAGCAGCGCTAGGCAGATAGTTCCGATTAGGTTTATTACCTGGAAGTTACCTTCCTCGTCCGAAAATACAGCTTTGAATAACTCTTTATTGCTCATTACATGCTCCTATTCTTGTAGATTTTGTCTGCTACATCCCCTGCAAAATATTTCTTGCTTCTTCCGTCCGGCAAGCACTCAACGCCGTTCATCAGGTCTCTTACACTTGCACGGCTAATTTTTAGATATCTTGATATATCTGATATAGTCGGAAAGCTACCATATTCTTTTTTAAGATCGTTTAATATTGCTTGCCTATCCATTTTTATTCCTCTTCGTGTTTGGATCTTTCTATGTCGAATCCATCTGGGTATCTTAGCTTTAGCTTTGCTAGGTTGAGTTTTGCAACTGATTCTAGCGGTACACCTGCGTTATATGCGGTGATGGATAAGTACCATAGGACATCTCCTAGTTCATCAATTAGTTCTCCCACATCTGCATCATGCCCTCTAAATGTAGCCTTATTGATTTTGCCGACCACTTCCCCGATCTCTTCGCACATTCCCATTACTGATTCGATTACGCCTACTTCTTTTCCTGTTCTCAGCGTTTCGTGCTGATAGTCATTTAGCGTCATTTTTTGTTCATAGTTAATCTTTGCAATTAAGAATCTCGGTAGTTCTTCTTCCGGGATATCCTGAATATCTACGCGCAGCGCCTTATCTCCGTATGATAAAAGCACTTCGTCCTTATCTGGTGTAACGATTATCATATCGAGGTCCTTGCATGCATTCATTGCGTGTAGGGTATCTCTTATTGCTGTACAGATAATTTGTCTTGTGGTGTTTGTATCCATTATGTTTTTCTCCTTCTACAGATAAACAGTTTTTCTGTAGCCTTGTCAGCGGTATGACAAGGCTATTTCTCCTTTGAAAATTTAACTATGTAGTCAACCCTTATCCCCATTTTTCTTAATTTCTTAATTTCCCTGAGTAATGGAAATAAGGATTTTCTCATTTCTTTTGTCATTTTTATTCACCTCTGTTGTTAGCTATTTATTTTAGCTTGGCTAATGATTCGACCAGCTGTGCAACTTCTCTTGTACACGCACCCTTTGATAGTTGAGCCTTAATTTCATCAGCTAGTAACTCTTGTATCTCAGTAATAATTTGAGCTTCTTTTAGTACATAATCTGGAAGAGTTATATTTTTTCCTACATATCCAGAACGCCTATTAGCCGTTACTTCTTCAATTCTTTTTTTGGCATTGTGTAATTCTTCTCTTGTGCGAGCTAGTTCGTTTCGAGTTTCTTCTAGCATTTTTTCTGTGGCTCTTAATTTGGTAATTGGTGATTCCATTTCGCTTTTCCTTTCTGATATAATTTCAGTGTAATTTTTGTTTTAAAAAGGGAGTTTTAACATGTACTTACTAATAGGTATTAGACGAACGATTCTGAATCGCTGCCGAAATAAAAACGCTCACAGTTACAATGACCTCAATGATTTAGTAGAGAAAAAATCTGTAGATAAAGTTGTAAAAGCAGTAATTTCTCTCCACGAGCACAATTATCTTTCTGAACTTAAGATGGATCAGAATGGATTACCTTCTTATTTCGATATTTCTTGTAATGGTCTTTTTTATCGAGAGGATCTATTAGCTAAATTTATAGAGTTTATTTTTAAATCGGTAGCAACCCCTATTGTTGTAGCTTTTATAACTTCTCTTATAGCCACCCAGTTTTTCGTAAAATGAGGAGGGCTAAGAGACTTCCTATTACTGCCGAAATACAGCTGATGCAAAACTCTATTAAGTTTTTGTGCTTTGATTTTTCGAGACGCATTAGACCTCCATGTATCCAAAATGGAATTTCGGATAAAAAATCACCAACGAACCCTATAATTCCCGGGTTAACTGATTCAATTTTTATATTTCTTACTTTAAGAACTATTTTCTTTTTTGATTGTTTCATTCTTAAACCTCTTCAGTTTTATCTGTCTACAGATTTAGTTTTCTAAACCTAGTGGCAAAAAAAATATTTATCTATATCTGTTTCTGGAATATCTAGCAATTTCATAGCTCTGCTCATTTCAGCCTGGCTCCATTCCGCATTATTGTTCAACTTAAGCGATAGCGTAGATCTGCCAATTTCTAAAGCATCCGCAAACTTTTCGAACGTGGTGTACTTGGTTTTAATGCGTGATTTAAGGTTTGTATAATCGTAATTCATCACTTTCTCCTTTGTTTAGTTTTCTAAACTATATCGCACATTATTCCGTCTGTCAACACTTTTGTTTAATTTTCTAAAAAATAATGTTTGATTTTCTAAACTGCTTGTGTATAATGGTATCACCTTAAGCAGAAAGGAATTTACGATGGATATAAGAACTAAGAGATTAAATGAAGCTTTTCACGCTTCTGGGCTCTCGCAAAGCGAGCTTTGCGAGAAAGCCAATATAAATAAAGGTGCGTTATCTTCCTATTTGTCTGGAAGGTATTTCCCTAAACAAATCGCATTAGAGAAGTTATCATCTGCATTAAACGTCTCTATTTCTTATTTGATGGGGTTTGACGATAGTTCACAAAAGAAAGTATCCTCTCGACCTCTTCCATCTAACATTATTCTGCCTTCAGCGCACAAACTCCCCATTATGGGTACTATATGCGCAGGAGATGGTGTTGTATGCGAAGATGATTACCAGGGTACGTTTATAGTAGATATAGATGTTAAAGCGGATTACTGTTTGAAGGTGCACGGTGACAGTATGATTGGTGCCAATATCTATGATGGAGATATCGTCTTTATTTCAAAGTCTTATGATTTTGTTCAAGATCAAATATATGCGATTGAAAGATTAGATTACAACGAAGCTTCTCTAAAGAGAGTTACGCAGGATGGCGATACGTTGATACTTAATCCTTGTAATCCTGAGTATCATGCAATGGTTACTGACTACGAAGAAGTGAGAATAATCGGGCGATGTATCGGAGTGTTGCATAAGTATGTGTAGATGTGGAATTAATTAGGAGGTTTATATGGAAGGTTTTGGGAACATTATTTTATACGAGATGGAAAATCACCAAGAGACTGTTTCTGTTACATTTAAAGATGAAACATTTTGGTTAACTCAAAAGGCTATGTCTGAACTATTTGGAGTTGGTGTTCCTGCAATCAGTAAGCATTTGAATAATATTTTCATTGACGGTGAATTAAACGAATCTTCAGTAATTTCCAAAATGGAAACAACTGCGAGAGATGGGAAGAATTACAATACCAACTTCTATAATCTCGACGCTATTATTGCTGTGGGATACAGGGTTAATTCAAAGCAAGCTACTCGTTTTCGCCAATGGGCAACTGCCACACTTAAAGAATATATTACTAAAGGCTTCGTACTAAATGATGATATGTTGAAGAACGGAAAGCCTTTCGGTAAGGATTATTTTAAAGAGCTTCTCGAAAGAGTTCGTTCCATTCGTGCCAGCGAAAGAAGAATATATCAGCAAATAACTGACATATATGCAGAATGCAGCATAGACTACGATAGGCAGTCCCCTACTACAAATGATTTCTATGCTATGATTCAAAACAAATTCCATTATGCCATTACTGGTAAAACCGCAGCTGAAATCATATATTCAAATGCTGACCATACGAAGGATTATATGGGACTTACTACTTGGAAAAACGCTCCGGATGGACGGATATTAAAAAAAGATGTTTCTGTTGCAAAAAATTATCTTTCTCAAGAAGAAATACGAAGGTTAGAAAGGACTGTTTCTGGATATTTTGACTATATAGAAGATTTAATTGAGCGTGAAAATACGTTTACGATGGAAGAGTTCGTAAATAGCGTTAATGCGTTTCTTGCATTTCGCAAGTATGATATTCTGCACGACAAAGGAAGGATTTCAAACAAGGCAGCTGTTAACAAAGCTAATGAAGAATTTGATATATACAATAAGAATCAGAAAATCTTTTCGGACTTTGATAAGGAAATAAAAAAACTTAAATAACACTGCGTATTATATTTGCAATCAAACCATCGCGGCGACTTCACCGCATTGGTTATTGCTCGTGATTTGCTCGTGATTTTAGCAATTTGGCATTGCGATTCATTGTCTAAATGTTTGAATTTCAATGGCTATATTGTTTCTTTATACTCGTGATTCGAAAGGTGGTATTAAAATGGGTAGCACATCAGAGAAAATTAAATGGGCGTTATTTGATTACATATTCCCTACAGCATTTATGTTCTTGGCTATATTTAAGCCGGAATATTATGTTTTATCGGCTAACTATCTTGTGTTTGCTATGCTCACTGTCGGTTTTTTTAATTCGCAAGGTCCATTTCTTTATATGTTTATATTTCCTGTGTGTGGGCTTTTCATAATTCCTGGATATTGGCACCTAATTAATTTTAATTATGAACTTTTTGCAACAGTAGGGGGTCTTGCCTGCTTCCCTGTTGGTTCCTTTTTAATTAATAGTTATGCTGCGAGGGCTTGATGAAAAGATATAAATTTACTAAAACATTTACATATGACGGTAAGCGGTATTACATCCGGGCAAACTCTGAGCTAGAGCTTGGAATGAAATATCAGAAAAAGCTCGAGGATCTTAAGGCTAACCATGTGATTATTAATTCTAATATGACACTTGGAGACTGGGCGAGGAAATGCGTTGAAACATATAAAACTAGTTCTAGTGAAGATGCTCGTGATAGGTATTTAGATTTTACAGAGAAATATATAGTTAGTGAGATTGGTCATTATAAGCTTAAGGATGTACGTCCTATAATGTGCCAATCTCTTATTAATAAGTATGAGGGTATGAGTAAATACACTATAGGGCAAGTGTATCAGAAGCTTAATTTTATATTTAGAAAAGCCGTAGATAATGGTTTGATTAATTCTAATCCGGCTGCAGATATATCTAAACCTACAGGCACCTTGAATAAAAGGCGCTCACTAACCGCTGAGGAACAAGATGTATTTGTTAAATGTGCTTTAAAGCATCAGTACGCTATATACTTTATGCTAATTTACCTATGTGGCTGCCGCCCTTCCGAGGCAGCAAAGATAAAGTATGAAGATATAGTTGTTAGTAAAGAGCGTAAATATATTCACGTACGAGGAACTAAGAGCGCAGCAGCCGATAGATATGTACCTCTTCCAGATATGTTAAGTGATTTACTCACCGGATCTACTGGCTATTTAATCACTACATCACAAAATAATACTTTATCCCATAAAAAGAGATTGTTCGCATGGAAAAGTCTTGTTCGGGATATAAATATAGAGATGGGCTGCAAGATGTACAGGAATCAGCTTATACCGCCTTATCCTTTCGGTGATGATTTATCCACGTATTCACTCAGGCATACGTATTGTACCAATCTGCAGAAGAAAGGCGTTGATATTCGCACCGCTCAATACTTGATGGGTCACTCTGATATTAAGATGACTGCTAATATCTATACACATACAACATTAGATAGTCTAGATGATAGCTGGGATATGATTAACGCAAAGTAAAAGTACACGCTCGTGCGTGTACTTTTTAATAATCGTATTCTTTTGGTAAAACTAAATACCCTTCTTTGTCTCTATATCCGATTACTTCGCATCCTGAAAGGTCTATGTCTATTTCTTTCTTATATTGGTTTATCCCTGCGCTTATCGAGTTACCCACCTTTTCCCAGTCAGAGCGGATATTTTTCGCATCTAAAGACGGATCTAGTCTTTTAACAACTTTATTGTGGGAAGTCGAGTATCTTACCTTCTTGTTTTTATTGAAGAATCTAGAAATCCTATCTTTTAATTTCATGACTGCATATCTCCTTTTGCTATTTATTTTACTTTTATAAAGTAAAAGATACCGCCGCAACGGCGGCATCTCTCAACCGTAATCAGTACGGTTCTCTCTGGCCTTTCCTAGACTTACAGCGCTGGCATTCCGCGAGCGTCTTATTGCTAGGTGCTATTAAGTTTATAGCCTCTTCCGCCTGCTGATCAGTGCAGCGACTACTACTATAAACGCTATATAATAAAGGTCTGCTGTGGGCAATTTCTCGCCCCTAGCTACCGTTATTATCTTGCTACCGCCGTATATGCTAGCTTTTAGGCGGCGCAGAACCACATATTCATGGGTATATGTGGGTAGGGCATCACACTGCCCAGTCCTAAATTAGACATAGAGCCCAAAGGTCATCTATGTACGTTCGATGGTGATTATATATTATATTTTTTCTTGTTTCAACTACGGCAAAGTATAAGGTGCAACATTGGGTGCAACACTTCATATGTCAATTCGTGCCAATTTAGACCATTAGCCATATCATTTGTTGTCTTTTGCTTAAATAAAAAAGCCTTATATATGCTTGAAATTACAGCATTTACAAGGCTTTTACTTTTGGAGCTGCTGGCGAGAATCGAACTCGCAACCACTTCATTACGAGTGAAGTGCTCTACCATTGAGCCACAGCAGCATATGGAGTTACCAATAAAGTATATAATAAAATCATTTACTTATCAATGTTGCATTTTCATTTTCAAATTGCTGCGTGATATAATCAATCACAGAGAGTGCCACTATTGTCGTGGCATATGTACATATGTATATGAATATTTAAAGTTGTGCATGAATTGAGAGGTGCCCTATGGCCGGAACAGAACAATCAAAGAGAATAGAAGATAAGAAAATTTGCCTCATATATACAGGTGGAACAATCGGCATGTCCAGAACGGACAGTGGTTACGCACCAATAGCGGGACACTTTCAGCACGAGCTAGAACGCATCGACGACCTTCGTGCTGATGGGATGCCTAAGTATGAGCTTGTTGAGTTCACGCCACTCCTCGATTCTTCCAACATAACTTACGTGCAGTGGAACATGGTTGCCGAGTCGATTGCATCCCGTTACGATGACTACGATGGATTTGTCGTGCTACATGGGACAGATACCATGGCTTACAGTACCTCGGCACTTTCTTTCATGCTTGAGAATCTCGGTAAACCTGTGATTTTTACCGGGTCACAAATTCCACTTTGTGAGCTAAGAAGTGATGGCAAGGATAACCTCATAACTTCCATATTGATTGCTGCTTCTGGCAAGGTAAACGAAGTTGCGCTTTACTTTGGGCACAAACTCTTACGCGGAAACCGTGCTATGAAAGCTTCAGCGGATGGACTTATCGCCTTTTCTTCGCCGAATTATCCACCGCTTGCTGAAGCGGGCATAGACATCAACTATAACGAGCCTCGCCTTATGCAAAAGCCTCGCGGTGATCTTCTCGTGCAGTCGATCAAGCCAGCAAAGGTCGGCGTTATCAAGCTTTTCCCGGGAATTCAGTTTGAACTATTTGCCCCAATCGTAACGCGCGGACTCGATGCTCTTGTACTTGAGACCTTTGGCACAGGCAACATCCCTAATTATGATGAAGCTCTGCCACCTCTCATCGCTCGTGCTATTAAAAATGGCACTACAGTGGTAGTCTGCACGCAGTGCTCGCAGGGAACAGTAAGGCTCGGGGCATATGAAACGAGTTCAGAGCTTGCAAAGGCAGGTGCGGTATCTGGTTCAAATATGACTACAGAAGCGACAGTTGCTAAGCTCTACTACCTCTTCAGCCTAGGCCTAGAGCACAGTGAGATCAGCAGGCTCATAGAGACCGACCTGCGCGGAGAGCTAGACTAATGAAGGTAGCATATCTATCATCGCTTGCTCACCCTGCCCTATGCACTTATCTTGAAAATGCTGGTCATGTTATCCACAATTTCCCCGAACTCCGCACGGTATCTAGCCTAGTTGCAAATCATCCAGACGTACTGCTGTGCAAGCTAGGAGCAAAGCCTGAATCTCCTATCTATGAAGGTGCTCCTAACGAATTAAGTCCGCTCTATCCAGGCGACTGCAGATACAATGCGGCATGTACTGGAAAGTTTTTTATCCACAAACTAGATGTAACTGACGCAGGTCTTCTAAATGCCGCAAAGGCGAGCTGCGGAGATGAGCTGCAGCTTATAGATGTCCGTCAGGGATATACAAAGTGCAGTACTATCATAGTAGATGAAAACTCTATCATCACTTACGATAAAGGAATTGCAAAGCCTTGTGAAGCAGCAGGCATGAACGTGCTTCTAGTCAAACCAGGCTTCGTGAAGCTGCGCGGTGCCGATACTGGGTTTATAGGAGGTGCAAGTGGCCGTGTAGACGGTGAAATAGTATTTAACGGCGACCTCTCGGTACATCCAAACTTTAGGGAAATTACCGCTTTCATAGAGGAGCGAGGCCTCGGCTGCAAGTGGTTTGAATCATACGAGCTCGAGGATATCGGCTCAATAATTACGGTTACAAAATCTGATGCTGACTAAGGATATATATGAAGAAACACGCTATTATTCCAATATTCATACCGCACCGAGGTTGTCCCAACGACTGCGTCTTCTGCAACCAACGGAAAATCACTGCTCGCACGACTGCCCCGACTGTGGATGAGGTAAAAAATACGATCGACACATGGCTTACGACACTCGGAGAAGTTCCGACGGTCGAAATTGCTTTTTACGGTGGAAGCTTTACTGGGCTAGAGCTAGAGGAACAGAGTTCGTACCTCGCCATTGCCAAGGGATACAAGGATAGAGGCCTCATCGACAAAATCCATCTGTCGACACGCCCCGACTATATAGATAGAGACATTTTGTATAATCTAAAGGTATATTCGGTTGATACGATTGAGCTCGGAGTTCAGTCTTTCGACGATGAGGTGCTTCGTAAGTCGAATCGCGGACATACAAGCGCATCTGTATACGAGGCTGTCTCACTGATTAAAGAATATGGATTTGAATTCGGAATCCAGCTGATGATTGGGCTTCCGGGAGATTCACTTGAAACGTGTATCTATTCGGCAAAAGAGACCGTCAAGCTAAAGCCTTCACTGACTAGGTTATACCCGACCATCGTTATTGATGACACGGAGCTACTAGAAATGTATGAGCGTGGCGAATATCAGCCGCTAAGCAGGGAGGAAGCAGTTACGAGGACGGCGGCAATGTATAAGATACTCGATGATGCAGGTATCACGATTATGCGAGTTGGACTCAAGAGCACTGATATAATTGGTGAAGGCGGATCGATAAACGGAGGAACGTATCACCCTGCTTTCAGGCAGCTAGTCGAAGGACGGATAGCACGGGATGAGATTGAGCCGCAGCTAGATAGGATTATAGACGAGATCAGAGAGCGTCGCGAGAAGTCAGGCGAACTCACAGCTAACCATTTGCAAGGCAGGGACTTGGTAAATGAAAGTTTTAATCAGCAGAGGCTATCTCGGGTAAAAGTCGATGTTTTCTCTTCTCCTAAGTGGTTTTCAAATGTCGTTGGTAATAACAGTGAAAATAAGAACTATTTTGAAAAAAAGTACCCCGAACTAAGTATCAAGTTCAGGGTAGATGACAGCTTGGAAGCTGCGCAGTTCAGAATAAATTGTGATATATAGCAATGTCTTGGTCTATAAGGCATTGCTTTTATAATGCGTCTTGGCTTAATTGCGCCATGTTAACTGCACCTTGTCGATTGAGCTTTTAAGTTGATTTTCTTCAATTAGAACGCTCTATATATCGCCTATTTATCATAGATACTCGTGCAGCAATTTTATTGCTGTACTGAGATCATTCACTTCCATCTGACCGGGCGCCGATACATTCTTGGCTGCGCCAAAGGTAACCGCTGACCCGAGAGCTTCACCATAAATCCTAGATAGCACTCCTGTTTCAGACATCGAAATCGTTACGATAGGACGGTCGGCAAATTCTCTATGCATCTCCTCTGTAGCGGCGAGTAGTGTGATTACATCCTTCATGTCTTTTGGCATAACTGCAATCTTAGGTATATCTACGCCTAGCTCCTGCATATTGCGGAGCCTTTCTACAATCTCGTCTTTGTCTGGAGTCTTATTAAAATTGTGATTCGATCCGATAACCTTGACACCGGCATTGTGAGCACCAGCTATAATTTCTTTCACGATATCTGTTCCTATAAAAACTTCCACATCGACCATGTCAACGTATCCGGTCTCTGCAGCCCTTATTACAAGCTCTGCATAATCATCATATTTAATAGACTTTTCACCACCCTCATTCGATGTGCGAAATGTCATTAACAGCGGAGTCTCTCCAAGGGCTGTTCTTAAATCCTTCAGTACGTCTTCTACCTTACTGAAATCACATGCATGCTCAAACCAATCGACACGCCATTCAGCTATATCTACAGGCAAACGTCCTATGTTCTCTGCCTCTGCCATTATATCGTCTTTAGTTGTGCCAACGATTGGTGCACAAATCTTGGGTAGACCGGAGCCGATTTCAATATTTCTAATTTTTACTGTATTCATGACCCTTTATCTCCTTTTTTTGTACCTCTAGGGCAGTCTGGTTTATGCCACTATGTTAGATAATCTAATCTGTATCTATCGCCTTGCACTTCTCATCGAGGACCGCCTCTGTTGCTGCAATGTCCTTGAGCCTGCACAGTATCTCTAGGTCGTCACCACCATTTAGAATGGTGGAACCATTAGGAATTACCTCTTTGCCATCTCTCATGACTGAGACAATCAGGCTACCTTCAGGAAGCCCAAGTTCCATGACCTTGTGACCATCCATCATTGAACCGATATGAATGCTAGAATCGATTACGACCTTGCGTTCTCTAACCGAGATGCGCTTCTTGACGTACTTCTTGTCACTCTTACTATAAACATCCGCCAAATAATCATGGTCGGGTGTGCCTGATCCGCTCTCCACCTTCTTTCGCTGTCTCCTGTGCATAAGCTGATCGTATACTGGTTCTCCGCCTAGAAGGTCAGCCACTACATATGCAACAAGAGATGCTGACACGAGTGATAGTAGTGTCATGAAATTTCCAGTCATCTCTGTGATGAGGATAACCCCTGTGATTGGAGCTCTTACAATAGCTGAGAAGAAGCCTGCCATAGCGATGATTACGAAGCCTTTGATATAGTATTCCTCTACGCCAAATGCCGTGCTTAAAAACGTAGAATAAAGTCCTCCCGTAATTGCTCCGATGACGAGTAGTGGCAAGAAGATGCCGCCGGGAGTTCCCGTTCCGAAGCTGCCGGTCGAGAAGAACAGCTTTGCTACGAACAGTACAGCAAGCGCCATTAGTGTAAATTTGCCATCACTTATGACCTTCACGAGGTTGTTTCCACTGCCGAGCACAGTCGGATAGATGAACATCATCAGAAATGAAATCACGAGCATGATTCCGATACTGATGAACTTGCTATCGAACTTATCAAAGAAATCCTGCATCTTGTCTAGTAGCTTATTGTATAGAACACCGAGGATTCCAAGTATTACGCCAAGCAGTACTACGGCCCAGTATAGGCGTAATGGAATTCTGTGTTCAACATCAAAATCAAACACAGGTCTAAGTCCGATTATATTTACAGCTATATAGTCGGCAACTGCGCTAGCTGCCATCGTGGATACGAGAACTTCTGCTGAGAAGTTCTTGTGAAGCTCTTCAAGAGCAAATAGCACTCCAGCTAGCGGAGCTCCAAACGCGGCGGCTAGGCCCGCGCCGGCGCCACAGCTCATCAGCATTCTCTCCTCAGTCAGAAGTGCATTCTTCCGGCGCGCGAAGCCCTTGCCTATCATGCCACCCAGCTGAATGCTCGGGCCCTCTCTACCGAGAGCCAAGCCGCCGCCAATAGCCAGAACGCATCCCGCAAATTTAGCAATCAGCACCTTGCGCCAGTTCTGATCTTCAAGACCCTTTAGCTCACCTTCGATTTGCGGGATGCCAGACCCCGATATATCCGGTTCAAATCTAATGAGCTTATCTAAAATCCAGGCGATTAAAATCAGCACCAGCAAAACTGCAAAAGCATATATCGGCTTCACCTTGACCAGATGAACTGCCATCTGACGAGCCTGATCAGCCTTCACAATCATAATTCTGAACAAGGCAATGACCAGTCCGACAATCGAACCAACTGCTATCCCCTCTAGTATGAGCATATATTTAAATCTCTGTTTCTGCCTGATGTTGCGAACAACGTAGCTCTTATCTAAACTGCGCTTTGCAGCCATATCTATTCCTTCCTGCTTCTCTTTGGACAAAAAGCAGCAGCTCTGAATAGAACTGCTGCCCAATATATCCCTCTATAAATCAATTACTTCGAGTACAGATCACTAGTCGAAAACTCTGGGTTCGAAGTCATGTCTATTCCCAGCGACTTAAGCGTCTGCTCATCTCTATCGCTTAAAATTGCTGTACTGTGAGCTCTGCAGCCGCGCAGCTTATACAGCTCTTTGAGTGCGTAATCTGCCGTTGGATTCGTCATAGTCGACATAGTCAGAGCCATGATAATCTCTTCGCAGTTGAGAGAGGATTTATCCCCGAAGAATTCCACATTCATCTTCTGCAGGTTCTCTAGTACCTGCGCTGAGATAACTGGAATGTCATCAGCAAGACCTGCTAAAGTCTTTACCGCGTTGAGAATCATAGCTGCCGAAGCTGCCATCCTGTGCGAACTTCTGCCAGTAACTATTCTACCATCGGGTAGCTCAATGGCTGCCACGATTACATTCTCATAGCGCTCATTCTCCGCACGCTTCATCTCTGCGTATTCCTCCGCAGGTGCGACAACTTTTCTATCGTAGCGAGTAGCGCCAACCTCTTCCATGAGAAGCTTTGTACGCTCTAGCACAGATTCATCAATCTTACCCTTCTTATACGAAACTTCAGCGAGCAGATACCTTCTGATTATCTCCTGCTTAGCTGCCTCGCGGCAGATATCATCATCGATGATGCCGAAGCCCGCACGGTTAACGCCCATGTCGGTTGGAGACTGGTATACGCTCGCATCGCCTGTGATCTTGTCGAGAATCCTCTTGAGAACTGGAAATGCCTCGATATCCCTGTTGTAGTTGACCGCTGTAACCCCATATGCCTCCAGGTGGAATGGGTCTATCATGTTCACATCCTTAAGATCTGCTGTTGCCGCTTCATAAGCGATATTTACAGGATGCTTAAGTGGAATGCTCCAAATCGGGAAAGTCTCAAACTTAGCATATCTTGCCTTAGTTCCGCGTCTATACTCATGATATACCTGAGATAAAGCGGTCGCCAGCTTGCCTGAACCACCACCAGGACCGGTAACCACTATTAGAGGCTTAGTGACCTCGATGTAAGGGTTAGCACCGTATCCCTCGTCGCTGACGATAGTGTCGACATCCGTCGGATATCCTTTAGTATAATTGTGCTTGTAAGTGCGAATGCCTCTTCTTTCCAGCTTGTTTATAAACATATTAACCGCTGGATTATTCTCGTATCTAGTCACGACAACCGAATTTATCTCAAGGTCATAACTGCGGAAAGCATCGATGAGCCTCATTACCTCGAGATCGTACGTAATCCCGAAATCCTGTCTCGTCTTGCTGGAAATTATGTCCCCTGCATATATGCAGATGATTATTTCCGTCTGGTCCTTCATGCGGTTCAAAAGTTTAATCTTGGCATTCTCATCGAAGCCAGGCAGAACTCTCATCGCGTGCTTATCCTGAACGAGTTTCCCTCCGAATTCGAGGTAAAGTCTCCCGTCTCCAGCCTGAATCCTCTCCAAGATATACTTTGACTGTTCTTCGATGTACTTCTCCGCACTAAAACCGACACTTCCCATTTGTTTCTGGTCCTTTCTAAATCCAATTAAACAACAATAATTAACCCTATATAGTCGAAAGCCCCACTAGATATTATGCATTAGCAAGGCTTAACCTCAATTTCAAGCTTATTCCTGAGATTGACGTACGGCTCCATCTTAATCTTATAATCCGCAGAAATCTTCCCAAATCCATCCTCATCAAGCGAGTTCTCAATCTTATTGGTGTAAATCTCCATTTCAAGATTACCAGTAGGTATAACATACCTCGTGATATTAAGCACGCCCTCTTCAAGACGCATATCCATCATGCCAGCACCGTCATCCTTACCGTATCTTCTAATCTGGAGCTTGTCCTCACCTTCGAGCTTCACTATGGTCTTGGTATTCTCTAGTCCACCATCTGCAACCTCATCATATGTGATGTACATGGATTTCCCTTTGTTGTATAAGAATCCCTCAGTAGTCACTTCGATATTATCTTCCAGTATGAGTACACGCTTATATGTTTGTCCAGTAGGAATGAGCTTCTCAGAATACTGGTTGTTTGAGATTACTAGATTTATACTTTTCTTCTCTGCCATTAATTCCCTCTTATGCCTGAGCCTGTACAGATGCTGCGATCACCTTCGCTAGCTCTGCAACAGCCTGTGCGGAATCCTCTTTCACTGAGGACTTAATTGTTACGATATCTCCTACAAATTCGATATCCTTCATATCCTCAAAGAACGCCTTGATGAGCTTTCCGCTCACTGGATTCCACGAACCATTCTCTATGATGCTTACCTTCTTGTTGCATACTCCCATAGACTTCATCTCTCCGAGAGCTTCTTCCATCTTGACGAAGATTCCATTGTTATATGTTGTACAAGCAATTACGATGTGGTTGTATCTAAATGCCTGTGGGAGCACATCCATTGGATCCCAGTGCGATACGTCCATCAGCTTCATACGAGTAACGCCATCTTCGGCAAGCTCACAAGCTAGAATTTCAGCTGCGTTCTTGGTGTTGCCATAAGGTGAAGCATATAGAATGAGAACGCCATTCTCCTCGGACTCATAACGCGCCCAAGTTAGGTATGCATTTATATATTTCTCAAAATCCTTACGGATGATGAATCCGTGAAGCGGACAAATCCTCTTGATATCAAGACCGCCAACCTTGCCGAGAAGCTTCTCGGTGAAAGTTCCGTATTTACCAACAATTGTTGTGTAATACTTACGTGCTGATGGCAGCCACTCTAGCTCAAAATCGTAAGCGTCAGCAAAGATGTTTCCATCGTGTGCGCCAAAGATTCCGAACGCATCAGCCGAGAACAGTGAACCTGTTGACTTCTCGTAAGTAACCATTACCTCTGGCCAGTGAACCATAGGCGCCATGTAGAATGTGAAGGTGTGCGACCCCGTACATAGCTCGTCGCCTTCCTTGATTTCCTCGAAATACTTGTCAACATCCCAAGTCACATATTGCTTAACCATAGCCTTGATCTTCTTGCTGCCGACTACCTTCGCCTCTGGATGTCTCATAATTAGTTCTTCTAGCGAAGCGCTGTGATCTGGCTCAACGTGATTCACAATTACATAGTCGAGTGGTCTGCCGTTAAGCATGTGATCAACATTCTCATAAAAAACGCCTGAAACTGATTTATCAACTGCATCAAGCACAACTGTCTTCTCGTCATCTATAAAATATGAATTGTACGCCATACCATCGTTCATAGGAATAACTCCTTCGAAGACTGAAAGCTTACGCTCGTTACCGCCAATCCACCAAATCTTATCTGTTACCTTGTAAACGCAATGCATTTTGTACCCCCTGTAAACTAAATTAGAATGCAAATCATGCATAAATCATATCAATAGATTATACTACTTTGGTATATAGTTCAGCAACTTATATTGTCACACTTGGGGCAATTTCTCACATAAAATACATATAAATTGCTATGAAAAAATTATTTTCACTATATAATAACAGCAAGACTAAACTATTATTCAAGGAGAATATCTATGAGCGATTTTGATCATGCTATTCCGACAGAAAATGATAATTCTAATCAGGTTGATGAGCGGTCTGATGCGCAGGATGCACGCTGCACAGAGGCCGGTTCTAATACACAAGGCGTAGAAGAGATTCACGAGGATTCTAACGAATACTGGCGCGATGATGGCTCCATCTATGATGTGAAAAACGTGCAGCTTCCCGAAGACACTCCAGTTAAGAAGGAATGGGGTAGCTACGCACCAGAGAATGCTGGAGACTTCCTTCCAAGAGACGGCGAGGAGCCGAATTTCGTTCTGATTGACGAAAATAGCAACGTCCCTGCACCGAGAAGTAGATTCGCTAGAGGTGATTACGAAAGCTATGCTAAGCACGCTGCAGATGACTCATTTGAAGGGTCATATGGTAAGCACGCAGCTCCCGAAAACGGAGTTTATAACGGCACAGGCTATACATATCAAAATGAATATGCAGGACAAAATGGAAGTCCCGAAGCACAGGGAGCACACGCTTATGCCACAGACTTTAACGGCGGAAATCCTCCGACACAGAGGAATCCTAAGTATGTTACAAAGAGGTTCTTTGTTATCACGCTTATAATTTCGATGATGCTCACGTCGATAGTCAGTTCATGGCTTGTGGTGTTCTTCTCAAATAGAACTCCTTCCTATAAAAACCTTTCGACCTCCTCTCTACAGAGTGCTACAGGCGGTAAGCTTACCATAGATGAGATCGCTAGCAAAAATGCCGATGCGGTTGTTGAAATCATGACTACTTCTGGTGGTACTAGCGAAGGGGCAGGAAGTGGAGTTATCGTAAAATCTAATGGCTACATAGTCACGAATTACCACGTGATTGACGGAGCTACGACTATCGTAGTTAGACTTCATAGTGGCAAAAACTATTCTGCTAGTATAGTAGGCTACGATGAACAGACTGATATAGCCGTCCTCAAGATAGATGCTACTAAGCTAAACGCCGTTACAATCGGGAGGAGTAGCAAACTCTCGGTAGGTGATCTAGCTGTCGTTATCGGTAACCCACTCGGAAAGCTCGGTGGAACTGTAACGGCTGGCATCATAAGCGCCAAGGATCGTAAGATTGAGCTCGAGAATAGGACTCGTACGCTTATACAGACAGACGCGTCCATCAACGAGGGCAACTCTGGCGGCGCGCTATTTAACAGCAAGGGCGAGCTCGTCGGAATAGTGGTGGCCAAGGGTTCAGGAACCGGCATCGAGGGTCTGGGGTTCGCAATCCCAATCGACTCCGTCGCTTCATCCATCGATGACATCATCGAACATGGCACGATAACAGGTAAGCCGATGGCCGGAATTTCCATCTATGACGGCGATGTCAAGGATAAGACTACGGGCAAGAGTACCGCTGCTGTTCTCATCGCTGAGGTGAATGGCTCAAACGCTAAGGCCGCAGGTCTAAAGAAGGGCGACCAGATTATCTCCGTAGATAACGAAAAGGTATCCACTGCAGAAGGTGTAATTTCAGCCATCCAGAGCCACCGTATAGGCGAAACAGTTAAGCTCGGAATAATACGAGACGGCAAAGAGATGACGATTTCCGTGAAGCTGCAGAGTTCGGCGGAGATTAAGAAATAAACTGTGATATCATGTTGGTTATCATGCAGATTTACGCATACTAAGCACAAAAAGACAGAACCCATCATCCGAAGGGTTCTGTCTTAATTTTTAGCAACTTTATTATTAGCCTGATACAATAATACGTAGCTTAGCGTTTCTTATATCCAGTTACCATCGTCATAGCAAAGCAGAAAACTGTTGCCCATGCGAAAAACTTATGCTTCTTCATAATCCAACTCCTTGATATCTTCTTCCGACTCACTTAACAGCGGTGTTGTACTATATAGTCCGCTCAGTATAGTCGATCCGTTGTGGAATAACGCAGATGAGGAAGGTTTTAAAATTCCTGCAACTCCTAGTCCAATAAGCCCTGCATTGAATGCAACGATGAACTTGTAGTTGTTATCTATTCTCTCCATCAGCTGCATGCTTATTCTTCTCAGAAGTACGATTCTGCGCAGGTCATCCGATGAAATAGTTATATCGGCAATCTCTCTTGCAATCGCAGCACCTTCATTTACAGCGATTCCAACATCTGATTCAGATAGAGCAGGTGCATCGTTTACACCATCTCCAACCATGATTACCTTTCGGCCTGCTGCATGCTCAGCTTTTATAAATGCGAGCTTATCTTCCGGAAGCACCTCTGCGCGATACTCTGTTAGGTCGAGCTTCTTAGCCACTGCAGCAGCCGTTCTCTCATTGTCTCCCGTGAGCATGCATACCTTTGACACTCCGAGTTCATAGAGCTCCTTGATCACATCGGCAGCCTCTTCTCTAAGAGGGTCAAATATACAGATTACAGCCTGCAGCACTCCGTCGATAGCTAGGTACAGATGCGAATACTCTGTTGGCAGTGTATCGATCTTACCCTCTTCGCCATCTGGCACTACGCTCTTACTGTCTTCAACTACGAAATGGTAGCTACCAATAATCGCATTTTTCCCGTCGATATTACTCGAGATTCCATGAGCAACCACGTAGTCAACCTTCGAATGCATCTCTTCGTGCGAGATATGACGCTTCTTGGCCTCTTCAACTACTGCATTTGCAACGGAATGTGGGTAGTGCTCTTCGAGGCAAGCCGCAATACGCAAACTCTCCTCTTCTTTTGCATCGCCAAAAGTAATAATGTCTACTACGGACGGTGTGGCGTGTGTCAGCGTCCCTGTCTTATCAAATATTACAGTATCTGCAGTTGCAGTCGCTTCGAGGAACTTGCCTCCCTTTACAGAGATATCATACTTGCTCGCCTCCTTAATTGCAGAAAGCATCGAAAGCGGCATCGACAGGTTTAAAGCACAAGAGAAATCTACCATCAGGAACGATAGCGCTCTTGTCGCATTTCTAGTCAAGAGATAAGTTATTACAGTTCCTGCCAAAGAATACGGAACAAGTCTATCAGCGAGATGGAAAGCCTTCTCCTCAGTTTCTGACTTGAGCTTCTCCGACTCCTCGATAATCTTTACAATCTGGTCGTACTTACCGGTACCTGCAGACTGAGCAACCTCTATGACGCAGCTTCCATCTTCAACTACAGTTCCAGCATATACGTATCCGCCAGGCTCCTTGCGAACTGGAATAGATTCACCAGTCATAGTCGCCTGATTTACAGATGCTGAGCCCTCAACGACCTTACCATCTAGCGGAATTACATTAGATGTGCGAACTACGATTTTGTCTCCTGGCTTTACTTCTTTTACATCGACCAATACATCGACGTCTTCCGTCTTCTTCCATACCTTTGTTACATTAAGAGACATCACGCTTGCTAGATCTGTGACCGACTTGCGACGAGTCCACTCGCCTAGCGTATCTCCTATGTCAAGTAGGAACATTACGGATGAAGCAGTGTCAAAGTCATTTCTAAGCATCGACACCGTAATTGCAGTAGCATCAAGCGTTGCAACTTCTAACTTACCCTTAGAGAGCGATTTTATACCCTTAGCGATGAATCCTGCGCTCTTAACGATTGTAATGCCATTACGAAGCCAGATTGGCAGGAAGATATTTCTCAGGGTTCTAAACATGACCATGCTCACCATTTTCTCCTGGTACTTATGATCAAGCGCCCTGCTTGTCTGTTCTGGAACTAGTGCGATAGCCTTCTCGTCACTGAACGAAAATCCTCTCAGTGCCTCGAGAAGAGCCTTTCTTCCCTCTGCGCCACCTCTATATCTAATCGATGCATCGCTCGTTCTATCGTGAACTGTCGCTTGCACGACGAAGGGTTTATTTCTCAGGTAGTACTCTAGTATATCGGCCTGTTCCATAGTCATATTGTACTTTGGAACACGCACACGTATCCTAGAGCTCGATTCGTGAAGTATTACAAATCGCATTATTCTGCGTCCTTAGCTTCTTCTACCTGCTCCTCAGCAGCTTCTTCATCCTCGTCGTATGCTTCAACAATTGCTCTAGCGCTCTCAACCATTAGCATCTCTTCTTCAGCATAACGAATAGCATTCATATCCATAGCATCTTCGTAGATATCTTCACAGTTCTCTCTTAGAGTTGTTGTTGTCTCCATAAGAGTATCCTTGCCACGTAGAACTGCAGCTGTGCAGTGTGTATATACTTTCTTAGCATCCTTGCTTGTAAGGATTAGCTTGCCAACTGTTCCAGCGAGGAATCCTGCTGCAACGCATCCAATACCAACACAGCTCTGCTTACCTAAAAATTTCATAATAAACCTCCTAGTCTTAATTCTTCCATAATTATATTGATTGTATCAAATATATCACTTATAAAATTCGCTAGTCAACATTAACTTTTGTTTTGTTTCCCTAACTCATGGTCATTTTCAAGGCTTTCAGCACCTATATCGGTGTTTTCTATGTATATTCTCGGGAACATCACAAAATGCGCACAAAAAACGGGTAGCTCTAGGCTACCCATTTCAATCGGATGACTATATCATGCCGTTTCCTTTGTCTTTCTCTACGACAAACTTTCTAAGTGTATTGATATGATCTGATGCTGCTTTCCTTGCCGCTTCCGAATCGCCAGCTACGATAGCATCTACAATCTTCTTATGCTCAATCGGCTGAATCATGTACTTGCTCTGACTCTCATAGTATACGTAACGGAATCTCATCGATAGTTCTTGAACCTGCTTAACCATCTGGATGAGAGTCTTATTGCCACTACACTGCACTATATAGCTATGAAGCTTAACGTCGTACTCTACCATTTCGTCCATCTCGCCATTTTCCATCGCGAGCTCACTTAGCCTGAGAAGCTTCTGTAAAGCTGCTTTATCCTCATCGCTCGCCTTAACTGCGGCAATAGAAGCTGCGAGTCCGCCCAGAGTTTCTCTCACCTCAAAGACGTCCTCTAGATCTTTGATGGAAATCTCAGATACATATGCGCCGTGACGTGGCTCGATAACAACCAAGCCTTCGTTAGCAAGTTTACGAATCGCCTCTCTGATAGGTGTTCTGCTTACGTTCATCTTCTCCGCCAGGTCAATTTCCATGAGCCTTGTGTGCGCATCTATTTCACCCGTTAGAATTCGTCTCTTGAGCTCTAAGTACACTAGCTCTCTTAATGGTTTCTGAATCTGAAAATCTAACTCCATAAGTTAAGTCCTCCGCTCTTTGTCTTCCAGTATCGCCAAGTCGGTTCAACCCATCTAGCAGATTCTAAAGCCTCACAGTCAGCTTCGAATCTAGTTTCTTCGGTATAGTAAGCTGCCACGGTGGGTCCGCTACCGCTCATCAAAACTTCATCAGCGTGCAAATGCTCGCGTATCCGCGACACCAAGTTCTGCACTTCTCGGTAATGCGTAAGTGTATACAGCTCAAGTTCATTATAGAAGCGATTAACATCTGCTTCTCTTTGCGCAAGCTCTGCGCCTTCAAGTTTCCTGTCAATTGCCTCATACACTTCCTTAGTAGATACAGCAATGCCAGGGTTAAATAAAATCACGAAATATGGTCTCGGCATAACTGCTTCAACCACTTCGCCTATTCCAGAAACTATCGCAGCGCAGCTCGCCTCTTCGAGCTGTGGTAGACCCTTCAGTTCATCAGCATTAAGAAATGCATTCATCATTATAGAAAAAGGCACATCCGCACCGACCTTAACGCCCACCGCCATGAGATCCCTCATAGACAAAGGGCTGCCGAGCAGGTGGTTCACGCCGAGCATAACCACTGCTGCATTTCCACTGCCACCTGCAATCCCAGCTGCTACGGGTAGCTTCTTATCAATCTCGATCGAGATGCACTCAGCGCCTCTCTCTTCCATAAGTTCCGTGAGATTATATCGACTAGAAATTGCCTCTATAACGGAGATTGCGCCCTTGACAGCTAGATTGTCTGCAGTTAATGGAATATTCTTATTTGTTGATGATAAGTATATGTTAGTTTCTGCAAAAAAACAATTATAATCGCAACTATTTATTAATTTAGTTCTTATTTTTAATACATCGAAAATATTGATACTTTGCATTAATGACTTTATATCGTGATAGCCGTCCGATCTTCTAGATAGCACATACAACGAAAGGTTTATTTTCGCGTACGCTTTGAGTTCGATTTCAGAAGGCTTCATATCTTCTCTACTCATTTATCCCGCCTTAGATTCTAAAAAATGCGAGGATGCTGTGCACCCTCGCATATATTGTACTATTTATCATACATAAATGTATATGTTATTTGTGATTTTTCGAATTACTTCGAGGATTTTTTGCCCCCTGCTTTACGGCCTTTGATTGGACTTGGCTTATGGACCTTATATACATTAGGTAGAAGTTCGCTTATCTCAAGTTTCTCCTCAACCTTTTTTGTGCCTTTTCTCTTAGCCCTTCTCTCAGCTTTAGCAACTCTCTTTTTCTCTTCAGCGATTACTTCTTCGACTGACTTTCCAGTCTTCTTCGCCTCTTTATAAGGATTGAATGTGGATTCTCCGGATTTCTCCTTCTCAACCTTATCGTCATCATCCTTATTGTGCTGCTGTCTAATCGTCACAACCATGATACCACCGAACATTATTACCATCATAACCATATTGATAGTTGTGTTCAGAGTCTGGTTAAAAGTCTTAAAGCTTACAGTAGTCTCTTTTCCAAGGGTATTGCCATTATCGTCCACAAAATCCTTCTCGATTACGAGCTTGTACTCCGAGTTATTCTTAACCTTGAATTTCTTGTTAGTGCTGTCCCCAAGTACGAGCACTAGTCCGGAATCATCGTTAGCAGTCAGAACCTTTATTGGAATCTTTTTACCGTCCTTATCAACAATTTTGACACTATTTTTGTTATTGGCCTGCGCTGCCTTACTTGATACAGAATGATTAAAGTAAAGCTTAACCCCTAGGTTCTCGATTGAAGTGTTCTTCTGCCCATCCTTAGGGTATGAAGACTTCAGCGCAAAAGTAGTATCATCTGCTGCGAAGCACATAGCTGTGCTAAGAACAACCATAAGCATCGATAGAACTGCAATTAGCCCTTTTCTTTTCATCTAATTTTCCTCCAATATATCAACTTCGTTTTCGACTGCATCTATATTCTTCTTGCGAAGCTGTGCCTTAGAAACCCTAAGCTCTCTAAAAAAGCTGGTTAACACCTCCGCGCACTTCTCGGCAAGTATCCCTCGTTCTACATATATACTGTGGTTAAGCTGTGCCTCGTTAGTAATATCAAATATAGAGCCTGCAGCTCCATTCTTAGGATCCATCGTTCCTATGTAAAGCTTATCCAGCCTTGAGAGCACCATCGCTCCAGCACACATCGAGCACGGCTCAAGTGTCACATACAGCTCACATCCGCTCAGCCATTTACTTCCGAGCTTTGCTTCGGCTGCATCCATCGCCAACATCTCAGCGTGAGCTGATGAAGATGCGTATGCTTCCACCATGTTGTGAGCTCTGGCGATAATTTCATCGTCCTTCACTACGATGGCTCCGACCGGAACTTCTCCGAGCTCTGCAGCTATATAGGCTTCTTTTAAAGCTTCTTTCATGTAGAAATTGTTATCTCGCATATCAGTTTACTTTATCATAGAGACGTGCATTTTTCAACAAGAAAACAAGCCAGACATATGTCTGGCCAGTTTTCTGTGTCATGTGTGTTAAATAATGTAATACGCAATTTTTTATAAACCTGCAACATTGCTAGTGAATCAGCAGCACGTACAGTAGATGTGCAACTATACCAGCGCAGAGACCTCCAATTGTATGAGATAGGATAGCCTTTCCTGCAAGAGCTCTCGACTTAAGCGCATCCATCATTCCGATATGTGTGCTGAGATATCCTGACCAGCACATACCCATTGCTGTAAATACTGCGATATCGTTAGGCGAAACCTTGCCTGTCTTAATGAATTCAGGCACTAGAGAGATAGCAGCTCCTACAGCTCCTAGCGATGTGATTGGGAATGAAATAGCTTCTGGTGAGTGGAAACCGAACAGTGGCTCGATTATGAAGTTAATCTTCTGTCCTAGATACGGTAGCAGCTTTATGCCCTCGTATGCTGCGCCTGTATATCCGCTCTTTCCAGGTCCGAATGTGAACATCATTACGAATGTGCACACGATTAAAACTCCTGGTATAATCGCAAGCCCCATCTCAACGCCGTTCTTACCACCCTCTAGCAATGAGTCGAGCACTCTTTGGAACATGTTTCCTTCACGTATAAGTCTGTATTCTCCTTCAGTCTTGAGATCTTCTACTGAGAAATGCTTTGCATATGGTTCCATAGCTTCATCGCCGTAGAATTTTTTAGTCTGCCAAAGCATAAGCCTTACACTGATAACCGACCCTATAATAGCTGCAACATTGCCTAATAGCGCTGGGGCTATAAACTGTTTACCTTGCGCAATCATAAATGTCGTAACGATAAGCCCCATTCCGAAAGAAGTTCCAAGATTACAAAGTGCCGGCACTTGATACTTGCGGAAATACTGAGTAAACGTTTGATCCTTTGCAAACGGTATAATTGCTGGGTTATCTGATAGATATGTAGCGACTGCTCCCGTGATACTCGCTCCTGGCAGCCCCCATATTGGTTTCATTAGTGGTGCAAAAATCTTATTGATAAGCGCAATTGCACCGAACTCCGAAAGCAGTCCGCTGATAGCACCAGCGAGTACAGCCATCGCCATTATTAGAAATACGGTGGAGAGGAGGAGGTCATGTGCTGTTGCCATCATGGTCTTAAACATGTTGCCGACGCCCATCTTATGTCCTAGCCATGAGAATCCTCCGATAAATATGAACAAGAATACGAATGTTTCAAGACTGACGGCTTTTACCTTCTTCTTGCCTTCCATTGATGATACCTTCCTTTCATATAACCCTATTATTTTTATTACGCTTGTTACTAACAGCTCCTTACAAGTAATTTGGTCTGCATGGTTTTGATAATTAGTTCACTATATTATCTCGATTAACGTATTTTTCTTATATATTCCATGCGCTCAGTCAATCCTTAGATATCATTTGAGCTGCTAAACCTGTTGGATTTATTATCATTTATAGATATTTATATGTCAAATAGGCAAACTTCAAGAAAATCAGTTTTTGATAATTTTTTATCGGAATTTGGTGATTTGCTTTAAAAATTTTTGTTTTTTGTCAGTTTACGACAAGTTTATTCGATTTTAGACATCATATATATTGGGGAGTTTAAATTTTTTCGACACAATATATAGTAATCACGCAAAGTGACCATACCGACATAATGTAGTTTTGTCACTTTGCGCATTCGCTTTTTTACAAAAAAATAAAAAAACAGGCAGAAATTTTAAATCCTGCCTGTTTTGCTCATAAATAGTCCTTTATTTATGCAGCTTTCTATTCCGAATGACTATTTTTCACTCTTCCTCTTCCTTGAGAATACTGCGAGTGAGCCTGATGCAATAGCTATCATAGCCAGATACAGCGCAATTGCTGTTGTATCACCAGTTTTCACTGCTCTGGATACTCTGTATCCGCGATACTTAGCTCTCGCATTTCTGTTACCATTTGAACTTGAAGTATTGCCATTTACAATTGGCTGATTCTTAGTTCTGATAGTAAAGCTTGTCGAAGCTCCACCTCTCTTATCCTTGAAAGCGACTGTCAAGGTATGGCTACCTGTGCTCTGTCTATCGAGAACTGCTTTCTTAAGGGTAACTCTTACGCTCCCCTTTGCAGCTGTATAGTCAACATCCTTTACGAGCTCATTTCCATCGAGAAGAACCTTATCGTTATAGTAGTTATCAAATGTATTCGCATCATCCACGCTACGCTTTACGACGAAGAGGAGGTCGCCATCGCCCTTTGTCCAAAGAGCATTGTCTCCAGTCTCGAAGTTATAAGTGATCTTTGGAATCACTGTTTCTGACTTCTTAATCTCATGCTTTGCGTCGCTGTCACGGTAGTATTTATCGCATTTCTTGCAGTGCCAGTACCTGATATTTCCATCTGCGTCAGTTGTTGGCTCAGTTGCTGCAATCTCCTCGAGGTCATGGCTCACGAGCCAGTGTGCATATAGCTTAGTGTCTTCTGTAAACGCCTCTGTGCCATCTACCTTAGTGCCACCAGTCTTAGCTGTGAACCAGCCCTTAAATGTCGTGCACGCATCCTTGTTAGGCAGTGCGTTTAGCGTAACCTTTCCGTTTTCATCTGTGGTTAGTTCTGTCGTCTTGGCATCTTCGTCATTGGATAGAAGCTCCACCTTATATGGTACATAGAATGTTGCCGCTGGATCCTTTACCTTGAAGTTGGCGTAAGCACCAGCACCCTTGCGCTGATCTTTATTAGAAGATATTAGCTTAACCTTAGCATCCTTGCCATCCAAAACGTTACCTTTGAATGCGTTAGCGGGAACATCCTTTAGAGTCTCTGGTACCTTTATCTCCTTGATGTTCTGGTTAGCAAATGCTTCCCTTCCTATCGACTGCAGCGACTTACCGAGCTCAACTTCCTTGATGCTTGCACGCTCTGGCGATCTGCTCTTGAATGCAGACTTGCCGATAGCCTTTAGGCTATCTGGCAGCTTAACCTTGGTGAGCTTGTGTCCTTCAAATGCATTGTCGCCGATACTTTCAAGACCCTCGGAGAACTCAACGTTCTCGAGAGGAGCGCCGCTAAATGCCATTTTGCCGATTGTCTTCACTGACTTTGGAAGCTCTAGTGACTTTAGATTTGCACCAGAGAATGCCGCCTGTCCAATCTCAGCTACACCCTCAGGGATTACTACTGAGTTGATTGGATTTCCACCTGTCTTAGCAGGAGCAAATGCTCCAGTTCCTATCTTCTTAATTGCAGTACCATTTACTACCGCAGGAAGTTTGAGGTTTGGATTTACAGCGAGCTTTGCCTTTCCTACCTCTGATAGACCGGTGATCGTATCTCCATTAGCAGTGAAGTCCTTTTCATTCCAGGAAGTGTTCTCTTTCCAGTGAGCATATAGCTTTGTTCCATCATCGAACTTCTCGGATGCAGTTGCCTTCTTGCCGCCTTCACGCTCTGTAAACCAGCCTTCGAATTCATGCAGTGCATCCGGAGCTGTCGGTGTTGGTAGGCTATCTACTCTGCCGTTGTCATCGAGTACAGCGTAACCTTTCTCAACTGTACCGCCATTTGCATCGAATGTGATCATCGCCTTAGACATCATCACACGGTGAGTTGTTGCACCAGTGTTGAATGCCAGGTGGTCCGGATTTACAGTTCTCAAGATTACGACGTGGTTTGCATCAGTTCCTGTGTTGTTCATGAAAGGCTCACTACCTAAAGTCTTGAGTGACTTTGGTAGGTCAACGCTTGTCAGGAGACCTTCCTTAAATGCGAACTTTCCGATGTGCTCAACACCTTCCTCGATTTTGAGGCTTGTCAGCGTCAGAGATTTATATGTTCCTTCAAATGCAGAGTCCCCGATTTCCTTAACTGTTCCAGGTATAGTCAGCTCGGTTAGGTGATGGAGGTGGAACGCCTTCTCACCAATCTTTCTTACAGACGCTGGAATATTGAGTGATTCAAGTCTAGCTCCTGCAAATGCCATCTGACCGATCTCTGTAACTGTATTCGGAATCTCAATCTCACGAAGACGAATGTTCATCGAGAATGCAGCTTGCGGAATCTTTGTAACGTTCCTTGATAGCTTCAGGTCAACGATTGAATTCGCTGTGAAAGCTCCCTCGCCGAGCTCATTAACTGAATCTGGAATGTGCAGCTTCACGATGTGATTGCCGTGGAATGCGCTGGTTCCAATCTTCGTTAGCTCTGTAGCCGCCTCGAGGTCGACACCCTTAAGCATGTTGTATTCGAATGCTCTTGCACCTATAGACTTCAGCTTATTAGGTAACTTAACCGATTCAAATCCGTTCTCCGAGGTGAAATCGTACTTTCCAACAGTTACCTCTGCTTCAGGGATCGCAAATGCAGCATCACCTATAGCCGTAATCACCACGCCTGATGGTGATTCATTTGGAAGAACCAGGTTGTGGTTTCCACCGTTTCTCTTCGCAATTCCGCTTGCTGTAAGCCCCGTGATAGTCGCTCCGTCAGCGCTATATGTGAAGTCCTCGCTAGTCCAGCCGCTGCCAACTAGATTGTCGTACTTTATAACGTATGTGAGATCCGCTTTGTTAGGGAGGCTGTTATAAGCATCCACTACCGACTTGCTTTCTGTCAGCAGTGTTGGTTTTACTGGGTTATCTCTAAATGCCCTCTTGTCTATTCCGCTAATATTCGTGAATGACTTAGGTAGCTCAACCGATGACAAAAGCTGTCCTCTGAACGCATTTGAACCTATAGCTCCATTGAAGCCTTCCTTGAGCTTGAGTGATTTCAGCGAAGCTGGGATTGCCTCTGCAGTCTTCTCAAACGCAGATTTTCCTATGCTCGTAACGCCTCCTGGGATAGTGACCTCTGAAAGCTGATTGTTCATAAATGCATTGTCACCTATCTTCTTCAGGCTCTCTGGGAGGCTAACTGTAGTGGCTTTACAGCCGACAAACGCTCTTCTTCCAATATCTGTAACGCCTTCAGGGATTACGATGTCAGTAACCGCCGCCTTGTCAGCAAGCCCCACTGTGTCGTTAGTTCTCCCGAATGCCACATCAGGTATTTCCTTCAGCGACTTCGAGATAACTATCTTCTCTGCCAAATCAGTTCCGTTAAACGCACCAGTTCCGAGCTTTGTAACTGAATTTGGAAGGACAATGGATGTTAGCCTAGCATTGAGGAATGCAGAATTACCAATCGACTCAAGTCCATCCGGCAGATTTACATTAGTCACTCCATATACCTTCTTAGCCGTGTTGTCGATAGTCCCTGCAAATGCAAAGTCGCCGATCTGCTTTATTGTCGATGGCAGCTTAACAGCCTTTGGCACATACACCTTACCCGCATCTGCAAATCCGAATGTTCCAATCTGACCGTTACTAGCAAGCGCATTGTTAACACCGTTTCCAACTGCAACTATATTAACTCCGCTTGTGCTGGTCTCAGGAATCACGAGTGTGTCATTCTTCTTGAGCTTAGCTTTGCCGGATTCTGTTAGTCCTGTAACCACAGTTCCAGCGGCATTATATGTGAAATCATCGCTGTTCCAAGGAGATTCGTCACTTGGAATGTTCTGATTTGCCTTGAGAAGCTGTACGTTAGACTTTCCATTTCCGATATCCTCAACGAGTGAACCTGGATCGTTTATGTACATGTACACGATGCCGCCCTTTTTCTCGTTAGCATTGCCCGTTGTAACAGGAGCCTTTCCTGCATTTCTGAGAAATGCCCACTTCGACACCTTTTCGGTTTTATCAGGTAGCTGAACAGATTCAATGTTGTTAATAGCAAACGCCATGTTATCGATAGAGAGCGGATAATCCGTAGCCTTAGAGAAATCAAGGTTTGCAATCTCATTATTTGAAAATGCCCCATTACCAATCATCATAAGTGTCGATGGGAAGCGAGCCGACTTTAGCTTGTTCTTGCTGAATGCGTTACTTCCGATATAGATTACTCCTTCTGGAACTGTAAGCTCTGTCAGGCTGTTGCCCTGAAATGCACTTGCTCCGATAAAGAAGTCACCTCGCGTAGTCACGCTACTATCCCATAGACCTTTGCTTGGGGCCTTTACATTCTTAGGTAGCTCAACGCTCTCTAGGCCGAGCCCCTTAAAAGCACTATTTCCAACGCCCTGAACTTTGTGTCCATCATCATCTACGGCTGGGACTACTAGGTTCTTGTTGTTTGCAAGCTTTGCTTTGCCGCTATCTGTGAGACCGCTTACAACGTGGATAGTTCCAGTGATGATGTTCATGTTATCCTGCGCTGGTGCAGGTGAATTGTTGCTGTCTAGAGTAATGTCTGCGTATGTGAAATCCTCTGCATTCCACACGTTTACGTCATCAGAGAGTATTTTGTGGAATTCAGATTTTGGGAATTTACTTGTATCTGTATACTTTGTAACGTCATCAACATACACCTTTGTCACTAGGCTGTATGCCTCTGTCTTTCCTGATGCGGAAGTAACTTCCTTAGCAAATACGTTCTTTGGCAGTGCCTCTACAGTTTCTGGAAGCTTAACTTCGGCTATTTTCTTATTTCTAAACGCATATCTACCGATAGAAGTAAGTCCCTCTGGTAGCTCAAGCTTACATATCTCAGCATCCTTCAGAAGGTAGTTCTTGGTAGCAAAAGCATATTCGCCAATCTCTGTAACGCCCTTAGGAACTGTGATACTCGAGAAGTTGTTTCCTGCAAACGCTCTAGCACCTATCTTCTTGACGCTGGATGGAATCTCAATGGAAGTGAGTCCTGCCATCCAGTTCTTGTTATCACTGCAACCGAATGCGCTGTCAGGAATCTCTGTCAGCCCATTAGGTAGGTCTATTTTCTCAAGAGCAGGATTTGTCGCAAATGCGCCCCTGCCTAGCGACGTCAAGGTATCAGGCAGAACTACAGTCTTGATACCATTACCCTGGAACGCAGTATCTCCAATGCTCTTGAGGACTGGTGAGAAAGCCACCTCTTTGAGTCCCGAATCGCGGAATGCGTTCTTACCAACCTTCTCTAGGTCCATAGGAAGTGTTACAGAATCGAACTTCTCGTCCGCAGTTGCAAATAGTCCAGTTGCCGAATCCGTATCCGCAATCTCGGTAACTTTATCCAGCTCCGAATTATAGTCAGGGAGCACGAGAGCCTTGTTAACCTTGCGCTTCGCCTTACCGCTCTCGCTGAGACCGGTTATCTTCTGCCCGTCAAATGTAAAGTCATTTACATTCCACGACTCAGTGTCATTGTTGGTGGTTTCCGGAGTTCCTTCGTTTGTGATTAGCTTCTGTACCCAAGACTTAGTATTAGCGGTCGTCTTGTCCGTCGTATGGATTCTATCCATATTCTTATGATCGTAGTTCTCGGAGTACATGTATACCACGCCGCTATTTGCAAAATTGCCTTTGAGCGCAGCCTTGCCCTCTGCCGAAAGCTCTTCCATGCCCGGATTCCCAACAAATACAAACTTGTTAACTACCGCTGTATAGTCGGGCAGTCTGACAGACTTAATCTTGTTATTTGCAAAGGTCATGCCGTGCATTTCCAGCTGGAAATAAGTTGTCAGCGGAAAATTAACCTTGCTGATCTGGTTGTTCGAGAAAGCTTGTGTCTCGAGCCACCAGATAGTTCTCGGCAGGGTCACGGTCTTAATCTTGTTATTCATGAAAGCATTTGGAAGAACTGCAAGCACGCCGTCCGGCAGATTTACATTGGTCAAGTTATTCCCCTCAAAAGCTCCCTCTGCAATCACGAAGTTACCTCTGCGAGTAATCTTGTGCGTAACTGTATCGTTGTATGACGCGAGCATGCCCGACGGGAAAGTCACCGACTCAACGCCCTTCTTCTGGAAGGCATTGCTAGCAACACCAACGAGCGTATTACCCTTATCATCCTTTGATGGCAGCACGAGCTTCTTGTTCTTGGCAAACTTCGCTTCTCCCTTTGCCGAGAAGCCACTTATCGCCTTTCCTTCGATATTTACGGTTCTGGTATAGTCGCACCCGTAAATAGTCTTGCTCATGTCTGTATAAGTGAAGTCCTCACTAGTCCATTTCTCAAAATCCGTACTGTTACTTGTAGGTGCTTCTGTTTGCGCCTCAGCACCAGCCTGGGATTCTGCTCCTGTTGCTCCCGCAAATGCGGGCAGTGGAATCGCTAAGGTCACCACTAATAGGAGCGAAAGCAAAATTTTCTTCATGTCTTTGTCCTTCTTTTCCATTAAATAAATGTGAGATGAATATAAGATGTATATATGTAATATTATCTGTACATTTTACAATGTATCCAGCGATATTACTCTCTGCCTGCATAAATATTCAGATTGAAGTTTTATATATGTTAAACAGCTTATATTGATAATACTTATAGTCTACTTTATTGGGATAAATCAGCAATTTTAAATGCTATAATAACAAATATTTTTATTTTACTACCAGGTATGCGCGTATGTTTTCTACACATCTACATACACATTTGGATGATATGAGGTAAGTAAAATATACATAGGGGATAGAGAAAATTATGGGCAGAATTTCTAAATTGAGAATAAAGAATCGTGGGCGAATTGGAATTGCCTTCATCTTGTCGATGCTTCTGATTATCGCAGTAGCTCTCACAGGTTGTGATTCAGCTACGTCCAAAGAGAACTCTAATGCGAAGAAGCATAAACAGACAGAAGCTACTTCTACTGATGCCAAAGGGGGTTCAGGGAGTTCCGACAGTTCATCGAGTTCAAGCGCCGAAAAGGGCTCAGATAAAGGGAATTCCAAGGATAAGAGCAAAGACAAGGAAAAGGATAAGAGTAAGAAGAATGAGAAATCAAGTTCTTCAAGCAGCTCAAGTACTTCAAGTTCCTCTTCCAGTTCATCATCAGCAACAGCTAAGCACAAGGTCTGGGTTCCAGAACAAGGTCATTACGAACAGAAAAAGGTTTTCAAATGTAGGTGCGGGAGAGAGTTTAATAGTCCTGCTGAACAGGCTGCACACCGGAATGAGTACATAGCCGAGAAACGCAAAACCGATCCTAACTTCGAGTGCAAAGGTGACCATCTGCCTAAAGGCTGGGTTACTAGACCGGAATGGAAGGTCGATGTGCCGGGACACTATGAATATAGATAAAACGTACAAATAATTGACCACTAGAAAAGCGCAGCGATTGCTGCGCCTTTTCTTTTGCAATATTTGCATGCTTACAAATTAATCAGCTAGTTTCGGGGCTGCCGATTACTTGTCGTACTTGTTGAGCCACTCGATGAGCACTTTGCAGTAATCATCATGTCTATCTACGAAGCATGTGTGTCTTGCGTTCTCCCAGAGAATCCACTCTGAGTTTGGAATTCCATCTGCGATAGTCTTAGCTATTAGCGGTGAGCAGAGATCGGAGATTCCGTTGCATACAAGCGAAGGAATCTTAATCTCGCCTAGTCTATCAACATATTCGAAGTCCTTTAGCGAACCTGTAGGGGCGAATTCATTTGGACCCCATCCGTATAGGTATGCCTCGCCGCCAGCCTTCTTAGGACGTGTACAGCACTCTGGTGCATCTTCGCCAATCCAGTAGTCACAGTATCTGTGCATATACTCAGCTACCGCTTCATCATAAGCCTCTCCAGAGAAATCTCCAGTCTCAAGAGCGTGATTGATTGCATCCTGCATATTCTGAGGCATCATCTTAATACGTCTTAGACCTTCTTTCTCCCAGAGGCTGCTTGATGGATGTCCACTGGAAATAACGAATGACTTAACACCCTTAGGCTTTCTTTCGATAGCATATGCAATCTGCATCATGCCGCCCCATGACTGTCCGATGATATGGCACTCGTCTAGTCCTAGGTGCTCTCTTAGAGCCTCTAGCTCATCTAGCCATGTATCCTGAGTCCATAATTCCTTATGACCATCTAGATATGAATTTCCGCAACCAATCTGGTCGTACATGATGATCTGACGATCATCATCATCCGCGAGATTGTCTAGAACCTCGTAGTAGTTGTGTGTTGAACCAGGTCCACCGTGCAAACAGATGAGCGGTGCTTTGCCATTGTCTTTTCTCTCGCCTACGACTCTGTAATAAGTTTCGAAACCGAGAAAAGGCATATAACCTTCTGTAACCTTTGCCATTAATTGATCTCTCCCTTTAATTGATTTTTTATTTCTCCACAGGAACAACGATTGGCTCTTCCTTAGGATATCCGTTTAGTACTTCGCATCCATCTTCTGTGATGTATAGGATGTCCTCAATACGAACACCGATTCCCTCATCATATAGATAGATACCAGGCTCTACGGAGAAGCACTGTCCTGGCTCGATAATCTCGTCATTTACGAGAGATACGTCACCAACCTCGTGATCCTCAAGTCCGATTGAGTGACCAGTTCTATGTGTGAAGTACTCGCCAAAGCCCTTCTCTGTGATATAGTCTCTTGCAGCCTTATCGACATCGCTCATCTTGTTGCCAGGCTTAGCAGCAGCGATACCTCTCTTGTTAGCTTCAAGAACGACATTATAAACTTCTCTCTGTCTGTCGTTAATCTCTCCGATAAATACTGTTCTTGTAGTATCGGATGCGTAGTTATTCCACATACCACCGATATCAAGTACTACGGAGTCTCCGTACTTACCCTTGCTATCATCAGTTACGTGATGTGGATCAGCTCCACCCTTGCCGTATGCTGTGATAGGATCGAATGATAGACCCTGGAATCCAACTTCCTTGCAGAGCTCAACACACTTAGCATTTAGCTCTCTCTCTGTTAGGCCCTTAGCAACCCAAGGAATAAGCTTATCCATAACCTCGTCAATCATCTTTGCAGACTCTCTCATGATCTGACGCTCATGCTCGTCCTTAATCTGTCTAACCTTATCAACGATTACAGATCCGTTTACGAACTTGCTTCCAGCACCTAAATCCTGAAGCTTAAGAAGGAATCTTGCTGGCCAGTTCTTATCAATACCAATAGTCTTATCCTTCTCAATGAACTTAGCTAGAATTCCAACAGGCTCCTCGATATCGTCATAATATGTTAGCGGTACACCAAGGTCTTCTGTCTGTGGGAAGAGCTTGTTGAGTACAAGCTGTACATCTCCATTTACATTGATGTATAGTGCGAGCATTCTCTCACCAGGAATAATCCACTTGTCGAGCATATAGAAGATGCTAACTGGATCAGTGATGATCATCTGTGGCATATCCTGCTCTTTCATCTTTGCAACAACTCTCTCTAGCTTAGACTTATTAAGCATAATGTTCCTCCATTTCTATTGTGCATTCATGCATGTACAAATATACATTTATTATACATCCCTGCCATATGATTTAATATACATTTGGCAAAAATTAATCAAAATATCTGAATAATTACCCAAATATTTCTTAAGTTACTGACGATTGTCAGATTTTCCCATCAGTTAAGATGTAAAATTTACTCTTCCACGTAAAGCTCTAAATCTCTCTCGTATACTCCTCGAGCCAAGCGCGCTCTTCATCATTCATATATGGTGAAAGCTTTTCAAAGCACTCCTTGTGATATTCGTTGAGCCATTCCTTCTCGGATCTAGTAAGCTCAGATGGATCTATTCCGTCGAGATCAATAGGCACAAAATTCAATGTCTCGAAATGCATAAATTGTCCGTACTTATTCTTCTCTCCTTTTACAGTGAGCAAGTTGTTCTCGATACGAATTCCGAACTCACCCTCTTCATAGATTCCAGGTTCGTCCGTTACCATCATGCCTTCTTCAAACTGATGGTGCTCATTCTTGGAAGGAACTATGTACCAGCGGAATCCTGTTGGTGGCTCGTGAATACTGCCGAGGTAGCCAAAGCCGTGTCCAGTTCCGCACTGAAAATCCTTGTTCAAGTCCCAGATTGGCTGTCTAGCGAGTACGTCGAGTGACCATCCGTGATTTCCATATAGGAAATTTGCTGCCGATAGGTGCTGCATGGATTTATATACAGCAGTGTAATACTTTTTCATCTCATCGCTGATTGAGCCAAGAATCGTAGTTCTAGTGATGTCTGTCGATCCCTCTAGGTAGCCACCACCTGTATCCGACAGCAGCATCTGTCCGCCTTTTAGTTCTACATCAGACTCTGGTGTTGGAGAGTAGTGCATCATCGCAGCATGTGCCCCAAATGCATGTAGAGGTTCAAAGGAATCCCTAACATACCCTTCCTGCTCGCTTCTCAGCTGAGTCAGCTTCTCGGAGGCGCTGAGCTCGGTAATCTTCATCTTGTCGTAGTTATTCTTGAGCCAGTAGATGAACTTTGTGAGCGCTACGCTGTCCTTTAGCTCTGCATTTCTGACATTCCTAATCTCGGTTTCATTCTTGATAGCCTTCATAAGTATTGTAGGATTTGCCCCTTGAACGACCTTACATGGTAGATTCTTATAAAGTGCGTAATTCATCTTCATAGGGTCAATCAGCGCTGTTGCACTAGCGTCGACCTTCTTAGCATCCTCATATATATCATTGTATGGATGAACATTTACATTGTTCTCTTTGAGCATCTTGCGGAGGTCGTCGTTTAATTTTTTCTCTTCAACATATAAATCCGCACTATCCTCCCTAACAATTACATATGCTAGAACAAGAGGGAAGAAATCAATATCGTTGCCACGCATATTGAGAAGCCATGCTACATCATCAAGAGATGCAACCAGATGGATGTTTGCTCCAGCTTTCTTCATCTCCTCACGAACTCTATTTAGCTTGCTGCCGGTGCTTTCTCCGCTATACTTTTCTTCTAGGAACCATGCTGGCTCTTCGGATAACCTCGGTCTGTCTTTCCAAATTTCCTCGACTAGAGCCTGTTCGTAATCAATTTCTACATTTCTACCCGCAAAAGCTTCCTCGTATGCCTGCCCATCGCCCATCGATAGCACTCTTCCGTCAAAAGCAACCTTTCCGCCATCAGAGACTTGCTGTGCAACCCACTCAACAGTTCCTGGTGTATCGTCAACAAACATCTTCATGAGCTCGATGCCACTGCCCTCACATTCTGTGAGAACCTGAGTAAAGTACCTGCCATCGGTCCATAGACCAGCCTTGTCCTTGGTAATAGCCACAGTCGCATATGAACCGGAAAACCCTGTCACGAATCTAATCGCTTTAAAATGTTCGCCTACATACTCGCTCTGATGAAAATCTGCCATCGGGATAACGTATGCGTCTATACCTCGCTCTGCCATAAGCTTTCTTAGCTGAGCAATTCTTTCTGCCGCTGCTGTCATAATAGCCCCCTAACCATAAAATGTATAAGCTTAAATAATAGCAATAATTTAACAAGTTCATTCTAGCACCCTTTTGTGCCGTTTTGGTGACGAATAGTGGTATTGATAATATGCCTCAGATGTTAGATAATTTAGTCATGGTATTAGATATTATAATTGTATTAATTTTCTTAATATGTGCACTGCGTGGCAAGTCGCAAGGGTTTCTCGAATCCCTTGTCAGACTAGCTGCGGTTTCTGGCGGGGTCATAATTGGCATCCTGAATACGGATAGGATTAGATCACTTCTCTTTACACTCCCTATCGATGATTTTATGAAGGGCAAGCTAACGAAGAGATTCAATGGACAAGAGATGGATTTACTACAGTTCATCCCTAAAGTGATACGCACCAAATTCGAAGCATTTGGTCTTGATGGCATTACTACGACCGTGAATAGATTTACAAATCTCTCCATTACGATTATCTCTTTCTCGCTCATAGTGTCTGTTGTATGGATTATTTCTTCGCACTTAAGAAAAAGGATTATGCGTGGACGTAAGAGCAAAAACTTGCTCGGAACCGTGGACTCAAGTGTTGGACTTCTGTTCGGTTCTATCAAGGGGGCAATCATCATATTTTTGCTCCTTGCCCTCATGTTTCCGCTTACATCGCTGTTTGCACCGCAGTATATTCATACATTAAACGAACAATTAAACAACTCTTATATCGCAGGATACCTTTATGATGCAAACCCATTAATCTACTTTATGCGCAGGTTATATATTTAATATTTCTATAAGAAAAAGCATGACACAAAATAAACTTTTGATGTCGTGCTTTTGTTCATTGATTGCAATGTTTTACTATGCTATATTTTGAGTATATTCAATGTATCTAATCGAAAACACTCAAGGAGGTAGTCTTGATGGATAAGAAAACACCACTATATGATACCCATGTTAAATACGGTGGTAAAATCGTACCATTTGGCGGATTTTTACTCCCGATTCAGTATGAGTCAGGTATCAAACAAGAACACATGGCAGTTCGTACAGCGTGTGGTCTATTCGATGTATCCCACATGGGAGAAATCGTCGTAAGCGGACCTAAGTCTGTTGAATATCTTAACTACGTACTAACTAATGATTTCACCGACCTCAAAGTTGGTCAGGCAAGATACAGCCCAATGTGCAACGAGCACGGCGGAACTGTAGATGACCTAATCGTGTACAAGCGTGGCGAGGACGACTATTTCGTTGTTGTTAACGCAGCAAATATAGAGAAGGATTTCGCTTGGATGGTTGATCATAAGATTGATGGCGTTGAGATCACAAACGTTTCCGAGGACTGGGGTCAGCTCGCTCTTCAGGGACCTAAGGCAGATGCTATTCTCGCTAAGGTTGCTGATCCTTCGCTCATCCCTGCTGGTTACTACACAGCTAATTTCGATGGCTCGATAAAAGGAATTCCTTGCGTTCTTTCCAGAACCGGCTATACAGGCGAAGATGGATTTGAGATATATATGCCAGCTGATAAGGCTGCAGATGTATGGGAAATCCTAATTGAAGCTGGCAAAGAAGAAGGTCTGATTCCTTGTGGACTCGGAGCTCGTGATACGCTTCGTATGGAAGCTGCAATGCCACTATACGGACACGATATGAACGATGACATTTCACCTAAGATCGCAGGTCTTGGATTTGCAATCAAGATGGACAAGCCTGATTTCATCGGCAAGGCTGCAATCGAAGCTGCAACTCCGCTCAAAGAGAGAAGAGTTGGAATCAAGGTTACTGGTCGCGGAATCATCAGAGAAGAGTGTGACGTTTACAGAGATGGCGAGAAGATCGGATATATCACTTCTGGAACATTCCTACCATATCTGAACGGATCTTACGGGATGGCTATCGTTGACTCTGCAAAGCGTGAAATCGGTGCAGCTGTTCAGGTAGATGTTCGTGGTCGCAAGATTGATGCAGAGATGGTAAAGCTTCCTTTCTATAAGAGAGAGCAGTAATATAATCTGTACTTGTTAAAAATAATATTTTATATCTAAATAATATATACAAAAGGAGAAATAAAATGGCAGATTTAAAGTATTCAAAGTCGCATGAGTGGATCGCTGAAGAAGACGGTCTATGCGTTATCGGTATTTCTGACTATGCTCAGCATAGCCTTGGTGACATCGTATTCATCAACCTCCCTGAGGTTGACGATGAAGTAACAGTTGGTGATGCATTTGGTGACATCGAGTCTGTAAAGGCTGTATCCGATGTGCTATCCCCTGTTACAGGAATCGTTGCTGAGATCAACGAGAGCCTATTTGATGCACCTGAGACAATCAACGAGGACCCATACGGTTCTTGGCTGATCAAGGTTAAGGACGTAGCTGAGACAGAGGAGCTTCTAACCTCAGACGAATACGACGCATTTGTAGAGTCGGAAGAAGCATAAACCGTATTTACCTTAACACTTTCGTACAAGGAGGTTCGAATTGGGTACATTTATTCCTAACACTAAAGAAGAACAGCTCCAGATGTTAAACGATATCGGCTACAAAGATTGGGATGATCTATTTAAGGACATCCCCGCTGCAGCTAGAATCAAGGGTGAGCTCAACATTCCAGCTGGAAAATCAGAGCTGGAAACTGCTCAAATTATGGAGAAAATGGCAAACCGCAACGTGGTATATGATTCAATTTTCCGCGGTGCTGGTGCTTACAATCACTACATCCCGGCTGCAGTTAATGCAGTAGTAAGCAAAGAGGAGTTCATCACTGCTTATACCCCTTATCAGGCTGAGATTAGTCAGGGTATACTTCAGTCGATTTTCGAGTATCAGACCATGATATGTGAACTTACTGGCATGGATGTGTCGAATGCTTCGCTTTATGACGGTGCTTCGGCAGCTGCAGAAGCATGCGCTATGACAAAGGACCGTAAGCGTAGCACAATCTACGTATCGGAAACTGTAGATGCTAGAGTTCTTGAAGTAATAAGGACATACTCTTTTGGAAGAGACACTGAGGTAAAGGTTGTTCCAGCATGCGAGTGCGGCGGCGTTACTGATGTAGAAGCGCTTAAGGCTGCTCTTACAGAGGACAAGTCAGCTGCTTGCTTCCTGATGCAGTATCCTAACTACTATGGTGTCGTCGAAGACGCTGACGAAATTGCTGAAATAGTTCACGAAGCTGGTGCACAGCTTATCATGAGCGTTAATCCAATAGCACTCGGAGTCCTGAAGACTCCTGGTGAGATTGGTGCAGACATCGTTTGCGGAGAGGGTCAGCCACTCGGACTTGGCCTCGCATATGGTGGCCCTTACCTAGGAATACTGGCAACGACTGCTAAGAACACTCGTAAGATTGTAGGCAGACTTGTCGGCGAGACAGTTGACTCCCGCGGCGAGCGTGGATTCGTACTAACTCTACAGGCTAGAGAACAGCATATCCGTAGAGAAAAGGCTAGCAGCAACGTTTGCTCCAACCAGGCGCTCTGTGCTCTGAAGGCTGGCGTATACATGACAGCTGTTGGTCCTGCTGGAATCAAGCAAGTTGCAACGCTTTGCTCATCAAAGGCACACTATCTAGCTGAAGGACTTGTAAGCGCAGGACTTTCGCTAAAATTTGACAAGCCATTCTTCCATGAGTTCGTAACGGTTTGCGCTGATTCAGATGCTATCCTTAAGGCACTTGCCGACAAGGGCATCCTCGGCGGACTTAAGCTAAGCGACACAGAGATTCTCTGGTGCGCTACAGAGCTCAATACTAAGGAACAGATGGATGAAGTAATAGAAATCGTTAAGGGGGTGAGCAAGTAATGAAACTTATATTTGAAAGAAGTATCCCTGGCAGAGGTCAGGATTTATTCCCTGCTTGCGACGTTCCTGTAACGCTACCTGAAGTTCCGATGAGAGCTAGTGCCCCTAACCTTCCAGAAGTTCCTGAGAACGAAATGGGTCGTCACTACACAGCTCTTGCTAAGGAAGCTCACGGTGTTAACGACGGATTCTATCCACTAGGTTCTTGCACTATGAAGCATAACCCTAAGATTGATGATGCAATTGCATCGCTCAGAGGATTCACTAACATCCACCCTCTTCAGCCAGCTGAAACAGTAGAAGGCTGCACAGAGGCGATAGACACACTAGAGTCCTATTTATGCGAAATCACAGGTATGGATCATGTAACATTCCAACCAGCAGCTGGCTCACAAGGAGAGTTCACAGGACTTCTTCTCATAAAGGCTTATCTACGTGACAAGGGCCTCGGACATAAGAACGAGATTCTAATCCCGGACGCTGCTCACGGAACAAACCCTGCAAGTGCTGCAATGGCAGGCTTTAAGGTTGTAGTTGTTAAGTCTAACGAGCACGGAAGCATAGATATGGACGACTTCAAGTCTAAGATTAACGAGAATACAGCTGGTCTCATGCTCACAAACCCTAACACGGTTGGTATCTTTGACGAAAACATCTTCGAGATTACAGAGCTTGTTCATGAGGCTGGTGGTCTCTGCTACTACGATGGAGCTAACCTAAATGCTGTAATTGGACTAGTAAGACCTGGAGATATAGGTTTCGATGTAATCCACCTCAACCTACATAAGACATTCTCAACACCTCACGGTGGAGGCGGTCCAGGAAGCGGTCCTTGCGGATGCAAAGATTTCCTCGGAAAATACCTACCTGGTCTAACTGTTAAGGATGGCAAGTACGTTCGTGCAGAGAAGAGCATCGGTAGCGTTACTGGATTCTACGGTAACTTCCTCGTTAGCTTAAGAGCTCTCGTATACCTCACATACATCGGCGGTGACGGAGTTCCTGAACTCGCTCACAACGCTGTTCTAAATGCTAACTACATGATGGAGAAGCTAAAGGATCTCTACCCAATGGCTTACGATTGCACTTGCATGCACGAGTTCGTAATGAGCCTCGAGAAATTCCACAAAGAGAACAATGTCTCCGCACTTGACGTTGCGAAGGCACTTCTCGACTTTGGAATTCACCCACCTACGATGTACTTCCCACTCATCGTAAGCGAAGCTCTCATGGTTGAACCTACTGAGACTGAGTCGCGTGAGACTCTCGATGATGCAATCGCTGCATTTAGAAAGATTTATGACTCGATTATCAGTTCACCTGCCTCTGTTTCTGCTTCGCCTGTTACTACTCCAATGCGCAGATTGGACGAAGTTAAGGCAGCGAGAGAGCCAGTTCTAAAATACGAGTTTTCATAAAACCTTGCCGGAAGGTCGGCTACTTACGAGTCGAATATCACTTTTTTGATTAATGAGTGACATTCCTTCCGGCTACATAAAAATTAAAGCCTGGACAGATTTTAGCCTGCGTTGTACGCGACTGTCTGTCTAGGCTTGATTTAACTTAAATCTGATAGCAAGGAGCTACAAACACATGAAATTAAGATATACCGAAACTGATTGTACCAATCCGTTTATCAACCTCGCTACTGAGGAATATATGACTTTCCGCGCAGCTGAAGGCGAAGTTACTATGTACCTATGGCAAAACGCTAACACTGTAGTAATCGGCAAGAACCAGAACCCTTGGCGTGAATGCAGAGTTGAGTCCATGAGAGAAGGAGACTGCAAGCTAGCTAGAAGAATCTCTGGCGGCGAAGCTGTGTATCACGACCTTGGAAACCTCAATTTTACATTCATTGCAAGAGAAGATGAATACGATATCCCTAAGCAGACAGAGGTAATCCTCGAAGCTGTTCGTTTGCTAGGTATAAATGCTGAAAAAACTGGAAGAAATGACCTCACTATCGATGGCATGAAGTTCTCCGGCCACGCATACTACCAGAGCAATGGCTACTGCTACCACCATGGAACGATTATGTTCAATGTAGATCCAACTCCACTTGGAGAGTATCTCAACGTTTCCGCTTCTAAGCTAAAATCAAAAGGTGTAAAGTCAGTTCGTTCAAGAATCACTAATCTCATCAACCACAAGCCTGACGTTACACTTGAGGAGCTCAAGAAAGCACTCTATGATGCATTTGCAAAGGTTTACGGAGGAGAGGTTGAACGCTTCGACATCCCTACTGCTGAGTCTGATCCTGAGCTTAAAGCTCTAATCGACAAGTACTCGTCTGAGGAATGGCGATTCGGCCGCAAGATACCATTCACAACTTCGATCTCCGAGAGACTTGATTGGGGTGGTGTAGATGTCGAGCTGCAGGTTGAAGGTGGCGTGATTAAGGACTGCGGAATCTTCTCTGATTCGCTCGAGACTGAGGTCTTTGGAGTTCTAAAGGAAAAGCTAATAGGCTGCAAATACAGCAAGTCCGCAATGGCTACACTCGTTGAAAGTGCTCTGCCATATGCACCTAACAGCAAGGAATATCAGATTTGCTGTGACATCATTAATCTGATTGCTGAAGGCATTATGTAGCATTATATAGGTATATCTTGGTGCATCTGCACTATCGTTATGAAAAGAGGAAGATATGGCTGAATTTAATTATGATCTAGTTGTTATTGGTGCTGGCCCTGGTGGCTATGAGGCTGCTTTTGACGCTGTTAAGTACGGCATGAAGGTTGCTGTAATTGAGAAAGATAGAGTTGGTGGCACCTGCCTCAACAGAGGCTGTGTGCCTACAAAAACTATCATGCGCTCGTCCGAGCTCGCTAAGGAAGCTAGAGAGGGTGCTAAAATCGGCGTTAATGCTGCTGATGTTAAGGTTGACCTCGACGCTGTTAGAGCTCGTAAGGACGAGGTGCTTGATACCCTACGCGAGGGCATTGAAACCGGCCTTGCAAAGGCTAAGATTGATCTACTACATGGCCTCGCGCTAGTCAAAGATGAGCACACTGTATCGTACACTGATAGAGAGGGCGAATCGCATGAGGTAACTGGTAAGTTTATCCTGATCGCAACTGGTGGCAATCCGTTTATTCCGCCTATTCCGGGCGCCGAGCTCGAGGGCGTTATGGACTCGACCGAGCTCCTCGAGCAGGGCGGTACGCCCTTCGATGATTTCGTAATCATCGGCGGCGGCGTTATTGGGGTTGAGTTTGCTACTGTATATAATGGTTTTGGCTCACACGTAACTGTTGTTGAGGCTCTAGACCGTCTCATTCCTACTGTTGATAAGGAACTGGCCCGCAGTCTGAAGATGAGCCTGCAGAAAGATGGCATCGATGTTCTAACTAAGTGCCCTGTTGTAAGGATTGAGCAGGCGGACGGAAGACTTGCGGTTGTTTACACTGAAAAGGATGAGGAGAAATCAATCCCTGCAGATGCTGTTCTCATGGCTGTTGGCAGAAGATCTGATGTTCCTAGTCTGTTATCTGAACAGCTCCAGCATCTTGCAGGAGAGCGCGGCCGTCTCGCCGTTAATGAGCACTACCAGGCGGCGAGTCCGAGCATCTATGGCATCGGTGACGCAATCGGCGGCATCGAGCTAGCTCATACAGCAACTGCCGAAGGCAGAAATGCAGTTGCCCACATGAACGGACAGGAGCCACCAATTCGCATGGAGACCGTTCCAACCTGCATCTACTCGGTGCCTGAGATTGCGTCCGTCGGCATCTCCGCGGACGAGGCCAAGGAGCAGGGTATTGAAATCATCACTAAGAAGTACGCTATGGGAGCAAATGGCAAGACAGTCCTCGAAGACCTCGGCCGCGGCACCATCAAGCTGATTGCCGACGCAGACAGCCATATACTGCTCGGCGCACAACTCATGTGCGGCCGCGCTACCGACCTCGTAGGCGAATTGGCGCTAGCTATTTCAAATAAGCTGACACTCGAAGATGTAGCTTCCACAATCCATCCACACCCAACATTTGTGGAAGCGATTGCAGAAGCGGCTAGATAGTATCAGCTGTTTAGGCGAATCACAATTATCACAATTTCTAAAAGTAAAACTCGTTTGCCGTGCTTGACGGCAAACGAGTTTTATCATTTTATTCATTTATCTTTTAACTGTAATATTAACTTTCCAATTCTATTAATTTGAGATACGCCATCTTAACTTCATCAACATCATTTCTGCATTCGGCAAACTCCTCATAGAACTCTCCAGCTCGCAGCCTTAGGTCCTCTAACTTTGCTTTATCTCCAGCAAAGGCCTGTTCAGAATATTCAAATTTAGCCTTTAACCTAGACCCTATATCCTGAGTTTTCCATCTATTTAGGATATTTAATGCGACCTTCTCTGTGTTCAATTCACCTATTATTGCGGCATATGTAATATATAGATTCAGCAAATTTAATGTCTCATGTGTTACAAATAACTCCCAGATAACTTCGAGATATTTTCTCTCTAGCAAGAACTTCATCTCTTCTGTAAGAGTTTCTCTGTTCAGAGCTTTTCCTACGACTATCCTGCTCCAGATTGATATCCTCTCGTGAATTCTTTCTCTGTTTTCAAAGTTCTCAGCTTCGAGCTCTACAAATCTTTTAATCGCTTCTTCATCATTAGAGTCCGCGAGCAACCGCTCTCTAATTATATAGTATTCAAAATATTTTGAGTCACGAAGTTTAGTGAATTTACCTCTAAATATTTCCATTTCAATATTCGAATTTGCTATATCTATAGCCATTCCAGCAAGCGGAATCAAATAGAGCGGCATGCTGCTAATCCTGTAAATTGCAAATGAAATACAGCTGTACAGAATGAACATAACGATTTCCGTCAGTATCTCCACTCTTCGTAATTCTAATCTTATTTCTTCATAGCTCAGATTCTTCATTGAGCATCGCAGGTATTTATCTGGAATAAAGAGTTCATTTATCATGTATAACTGCGATGAGTGGTTAATGCGACCATTGAGATATACGAATATCCAGAAGGCATATGCTGACTGCTTGCTCTCTTTTGATTTCCATATCAGGCTATTCACGATGTATTTGACAGGAGATAATACTCTAACAAATATTACTGCAACAAGGTATGAAAGAGCTGCAGTTGTAAGGTATTTAACAAAACCGATATCTGACCCACTAATTACAAGCCATACATTAAATGAAGACGCAAGAAGTAATCCTATGCCAATATGTATGAGGTAATTAAATTTTAGGCTAATTCCATTTTTCTTAATCATTTCCTTTAATCCGTCGTAATCTCGCATTTCATGATATCACTCCGATAAGACAATTTTACATTTTTTAAACGAACATTCAATCAATTACGCATTTTTCACCCGAATAATCATCATTTAATCATTATCCAGTCTAGATAACTATCTACCCGCACAATAAACTACAAAACAAAAGCGCCCGCCGAATTCACTCGGCGGACACCATTTTTAGCTCTATACATTTTCACACTTATAACTTTAATCTAAGCCCATTGCTGGGTCCATATGTGTGCTTATGCTATTTATTGTTTAAAATAGTTCTTATAGATTAGATAAGGCTCTTTACGAAGGCAGCAACCTCACCCATATCAGCTGTTGGCTCGAATCTAGCAACTACGTTTCCTTCTCTATCTACAACGAACTTAGTGAAGTTCCACTTGATGTTAGCATTGTTTCTGAAATCAGGATTGCCCATTGCAACAAACTCTTCAAACTTCTCTCTGTCTGGGAAGTCTCCGAAGCCCTCAAAGCCCTTCTGGCTCTTGAGGAATGTGTAAAGCGGAAGCTCATTCTCGCCGTTTACATCTGACTTCTTAAGCTGTGGGAATGTAGTGTTGTAATTGAGTGTGCAGAACTCATGGATCTCATCATCTGATCCAGGTGCCTGTCCACCGAACTGGTTGCAAGGGATATCGATAATCTCTAGTCCGGACTCGTGTAGCTCCTTGTAAAGTGCCTCTAGTGGCTCGTACTGAGGTGTGAATCCACATCCAGTTGCAGTGTTAACGATGAGCATTACCTTGCCCTTGTTATCAGCTAGGTTTAGCTCACTTCCATCAGGTCTAGCTAGCTTAAAATCATAAATCTGTGCCATCTCATATCCTCCTATGAATATCTCATATATTAATTAGTTTTATTAAATGTCTTTTGAACAATTCAATTGTATCACATTGAATTCCGTTGTCAATATTTTTTTAAAAATACTCTGTTTCTTTATCAGTTCATGTTCCGTGTAATCTCCTACTCTTTATGCTTCATACTTTGCATAGACTTGAATAAGGATTAGCCTTTTAGTATAGGCTTTAACAACGGTTATCATAGTTTTGTCAAATTATTATTAACGCTATCTATGCATTGCGCAAAATCTATCACTTTATTCAATAGGTGCATCTACCCATTAGTTGATATAATTTTATCAGTATATTTGACTTATTATTATGGAGGTTATGAAAATGGCAGATTATCGTAAGATGTGGGAAGATCTAGGTATGGACGTGGAGAATCACGACCTACTATGTAGCGTTCTTCCTGGAGCAATTGGTGACGTATTTCTATCTCAGGAAAATAGACCTGAAGCCATGGATTATTTTGACATGGTTCTCGCTGATGTTCACGGCCTACGTCCAGCTGAGCTCGTCGAGTTTAAGAAGAATGGCGGCAAGGTATTCGGAACATTCTGTACATATGTTCCTGACGAAATTATCTTTGCAGGTAACGGCATAGCTACTGGTCTTTGCGCAGGCTCTCAATTCTGGGTTCCAGGTGGAGAGAGATATTTGCCAGCAAATACATGTCCGCTCATCAAGGCTATGCTCGGAGCTAGATTTGACAGAACATGTCCTTTCTATAGACTCGCAGACATCTATATAGGCGAGAACACCTGTGATGGCAAGAAGAAGGCGTACGAAATCCTCGGCACTGATGTTCAGATGCACATCATGGATCTTCCTCAGATGAAGAGACCTAAGGATATCGAAAAGTGGGCTGACGAGTGTCATGACCTACTCGAGATGGTTGAGAAGGAAACTGGCAACAAGATCACTCCTGAGAAACTTGCTGAGAACATCAAGAAGATTAATGCTAAGCGTGCTGCTCTCAAGAGACTGTACGACCTACGCAAAAACAAGAACGTTCCTATCAGCGGAACTGACACGCTTCTCATCTCCCAGATTGCTTACTACGATGACCCTGAGAGATTTACAACTATGGTTAACAAACTCTGTGACGAGCTCGAGAAGAGAGTTGCTGATGGCGTTTCAGTATTTCCTGCAGGAACTAAGCGCATCATGATTTCTGGAACTCCTATGGCTATTCCAAACTGGAAGATGCATAATCTAATTGAGACCTCTGGTGCAGCTGTTGTCTGTGAAGAGACATGTACTGGAACTCGTTACTTTGAGAACTTTGTAGATGAATCAGGTGAGAATCTCGACGAGATGGTTTCAAATATAGCTGACCGTTACATGAAGATTAATTGCGCTTGCTTCACTCCTAATTCAGGTCGTTTCGACGATATAATTAGACTTGCTAAGGAATACGACGTAGATGCTGTAATCGACGTTAACCTAAAGTTCTGCCAGACATACGACATCGAGGGTTACCTGCTTGAGGACAAACTCAAGGAAGCTGGAATCCCAGTGCTCGGAATCGAGACAGACTACACTGACAGCGATGCACAGCAGCTCAAGACACGTATCGAGGCATTTATCGAGGTGCTAGGCTAAAATGCTCCACTATTATGTTTTGTTCGATAATCACACGGATGCCATGGAGATGTATCGTGCTATAAAAGCAACTTCACATTACGCCCAGATTAGCCCGACTCCGCGTGAATTAAGCGTTTGCTGCGGTGTGTCGCTACTGGTCAAGGAAGAAGATGTGCCTTTTATAAAGGAGCTTGCCGAAGAGCAGCAGCTAAGATACATATCTATAAACGGACTAGATAACGAATTCAACAGTAGCAGGCATAGATATGGGTAGGTCTCGCTAAGTTCAGTCAAGTACGTCTAGAGCTACGTACGACTAGCTGTAGCTTGGCATACTTGGTATACTTGATATACTTTATATACTTAATATGTTAGATAAAGCTTGACGATTTGGCGTGTTCTAAGTCAGATGTGATTAGGCAAAATGAGAAGGATTTTAAATGACTAGAATTGGAATTGATATTGGATCTACCGCTTCTAAGGTCTGCGTGATTGGAGAAGATGATAGGCCTCGCTTCGAGGTGTTACCTACGGGCTGGAACAGCAAGATTACTGCTGGCATAATCAAGGAAAACCTTGAGAAGCTCGGCATAGATTTAGAGAGCGCTAAGATTGTAGCAACTGGGTACG